>JAQICW010000391.1 GCA_027858355.1 Desulfobacula sp. | reverse complement strand
ATCTCAGTGTATTTGAAAATTTAAGAATTGCCAGGCAAGCCAAAGATGGCGGTTCTTTAAGAATTTTCGCCTCAAAACAAAGTCTTAAGGCTGTGACCGAGAAAACCTGGGCATTAGTGGAACGTCTTGGATTAAAAGACCTGGCAGCCAGACCTGCAAAGAACCTGGCATATGGTGATCAGCGGGTATTAGAGGTGGCAATTGCCATGGCCGGTGATCCTAAAATTCTGTTTCTGGATGAACCCACTGCTGGAATGTCACCAGCAGAAACCCGACAGATATCAGAACTGATTAAAGGGCTGTCCAATGAAATCTGTGTTGTATTGGTTGAGCATGATATGGATTTGGTCATGAGTATTTCTGACAGAATTACAGTTCTTCAATACGGCTGTACCATTGCAGAGGGAACACCAGAGGAAATCCGAAACAATGAACAGGTCAGGGAGGCATATCTTGGAAAAGAGGAATAAAATCCTTAATATTGAGGAAATTCACACCTATTATGGCGTAAGCCATGTTATTCAAGGGCTGTCCATGTACGTAGAAAAACAGGAAGCTGTCTCTATTCTTGGACGAAACGGAGTAGGGAAAACCACTACCCTGAGGTCTATTATGGGACTGACCCCTTCTCGATCAGGAAGCATATATATAGATGGTGTCGACACAACAAGATTTCAACCCCATAAAATCTCCAAGATGGGGGTGGCCTATGTGCCTGCTGAAAGGCATATTTTCCCGGGGTTGAGTGTGGAAGAAAATCTCATCCTGGCTGCGAGACCGGGAAATGGCAAAGATCCTTGGACATTGGAAAAGGTATGTGATCATTTTCCAGTGCTTGCAGAAAGAACCAAACAGGATGGTGCAACACTCAGTGGTGGTGAGCAGCAAATGCTGGCCATTGGCCGGGCCCTTATCAGCAACCCGAAAATCATCATCATGGACGAGCCTTCACAGGGGCTGTCCCCTTTACTTGTGCAGATGATCACGGATCTTGTCATAAAATTCTGTATACAATCCGGGATAACAATGCTGATAGTTGAGCAGAATTATCGCATGGCACTCAAAGGTGCCAGCCGCCATTATTTAATGGGTACCAAGGGTGAGATTGTCAAAGTGGCTACAACCAAGGAACTTATGGACAATCCAGAGATTATTCAATCCCATTTGTCTGTGTAATAATAATTTATGGACAAAAATCCCTTTTTGCTTATATTTGACAATATATAATGAAAAACAGTTTCAATAAAAAAATAATGTTCTTTGGCTGTCCCATGGATTGTGATGAAAAATATGATTCCATTCAAGAGAAACTTCATATGCTTCAGACTGCCCAGGGATTTGATGATCCGCTTGAAGGGGTCATGGACCATTTTGGTTCTGATATACCAAAGGATTGCTGGGATAATCTTGGCTCATTACCCGTACCATCCTGGCTTGGCCCGAAACCACGTTCAGAAGATCACTTAAAAATCACCACTGAAAATTTTATTTCTTTTATTGACAATAATGGATGTAAAAAATTTGCAGATGAGGCAGATCAATTTGTTACGGATCAGATTCTGCCCGACATTCCCTGTATGGTCGGAATTGACCATTCTCTTACAGGAGGTGTTTATTCTGCCCTGTCCCGCCATTACGGCAAAAACAATCTGTCTTTAATTATTATCGACAGTCATACAGACGCTGTTCCCATGCCTGTGCTTGCAGGAGCAATTCAATATGATATGGATAACAATCCGTCTTCTGTCCATGATAGCAATGATCCATTCTTATATAATCGTTCGGATTCCTACAATGCCAGTTCCTTTGTACACAAACTTGTTGCGGAAAAACAGGTGGACCCGAAAAATCTTTATATTATCGGAGTCAGCGATTATCCTGAAAAAAAATTTCTGCGGATCAAGGATCCTCGCATCAAAAAATATAACAATGCCTATGTGAGCCTCAAACGCATGGGAGCAAAAATCATCACTAAAAAAGAATGTAAATTAAATCCTGAAAAAATTTCAGGACTTTTTAAAAATATCTCTACTCCCTATGTATATATTTCCATTGATATGGACATAGGGGCGAACAATGCACTTGAAGGCGTTAGATTCCGCAATTGGAAAGGCTTAAATGAACCACAAATCTATAAACTGGGGGATGCTGTGTCGCAAATCTTTTCCGATTCAATTCATTTGGCAGGCATGGATATTTGTGAAATAGATCCTCGCAGAGCTGGTGCAGCCATTCCTTCAGGTAAGGACAAAACCTATGAAATAGCAGCAAACCTGGTTAGAAAAATAGCTTTTACTCCGGATCATCAGGGGGCAATCACTCTCCCTCCGGTTAATATTTTATAAAAAATAGAGCGCAACAAAGTAAATTAAACAAAGGAGAACAAATGAAAGAAAACAGGTATTACGATATTGAAGATGAATCAGCAGACAATCCAGTTAAAAAACTAAAATATTTTGTCAATGGAGAATTCAAGGTATCATCCACAACAAATTACATGGATTGTTATAACCCCTCAACTGGAGCCATTATCGCCCATGCCCCGCAATGTACACAAGACGAGGTGGATGAGGCCATACAAACCGCCCAAAAAGCATATCCAGAATGGGCTGCAACCCCTGTGAGCAAAAGGGTTCAGGTTTTATACAAATTTAAGGCCCTTGTTGAAGAACACTTAGAAGAGCTTACCTACCTTTTGTGTGAGGAAGAAGGCAAAAACTGGACTGAGTCAATGGGAGATGTTTTAAAGGTGAATGAAGTTGTTGAATTTGCCTGTGGTGCCCCCCACCTGATGAAGGGCGAATCCGTCATGAATGCAAGTAAAGGGTATGATACGGTTCTCTACCATCATCCCATGGGCGTTTTTGCCGGTATTGCACCCTGGAATTTTCCAGCCATGATCCCCCATGGGTGGATGTCCCCCATATGTATTGCCACAGGAAACTGTATGATTCTCAAAGCAGCCAGCTTTGTACCCCAGTCAGCCTTGCGGATGGCTGAACTCTGGCGGGAGGCAGGACTTCCCAAAGGCGTTCTCAGTGTTGTAACGGCCGGAAGAAATGAAGCGGAAATTTTTCTGAAACATCCGGATATCAAAGGCGTTAGCTTTGTAGGTTCCACAAGCGTGGGCAAACATATCTACAAAACAGCCGCAGCACATGGTAAAAGAGTTCAGGCTTTGACGGAAGCAAAAAACCATGCCCTGGTTCTAAAAGATGCAAAGCTTGAAAGAACTGCCAGGGGAATTATCAATGCCTATTGCGGATGTGCCGGTGCAAGGTGTATGGCCTGTCCTGTCATTGTAGTTGAAAACGAGATTGCCGATGAGCTCATCGCCTACCTGAAAAAATTTGTTGCAGAAATGAAACTGGGGCCGGCATATGATCCCAATACTGGCATGGGACCCATCATGAATGAAGGTCACATGAATTTTATAAACGGCTGGATTGAAAAAGGGATTGAAGAAGGTGCAGAGCTTATTGTTGACGGCAGAAATCCAGTTGTAGAAGGTTATGAAAACGGATTTTATATTGCACCGACTATCTTTGACAATGTAACCGAAGATATGACCATTGGGGATAAAGAAGTTTTTGGCCCCGTGCTTTGTATCAAGCGGGTTGATTCTTTTGAAGAAGGTATCACCCTTATGAACAAAAGTCGCTTTGCCAATGGGTCTGTTATTTATACCCAGAACGGACACTATGCCCGTGAATTTGCATACCGTACAGTCGCCGGCATGGTGGGTGTTAATGTCGGCATTCCCGTTCCCCTGGGAATTTTCGGGTTTACCGGCCACAAGGATTCTTTTTTTGGAGATCTCCATGTAATGGGTAAGGATGGGTTTACATTCTTTACAGAAACCAAGTGTGTAACCCAGACCTGGT
>JAQICW010000372.1 GCA_027858355.1 Desulfobacula sp. | reverse complement strand
CCCCAGAGGGATAGATTGAAAAAAGAGGTGTTTGGCAATTTTGATCTGAAATCCATGATTAAAGAAAAAGTGATTTTTAATGGCAATGTTGCAGATCTGGGTTGCGGAACAGGAGAACTCATTGAAAGACTTTCCAAAGAAATATCACATAATTTTATAGGTATTGACTATTCCCCTGATATGCTGAAGCAGGCAAGGTTAAGGCTTTCAGGGACAAATAATGCAGAGTTAAGACTGGGCGAGCTTGAACACCTTCCAATGAAAAACGAAGAAATTGATACTGCAATAATGAATATGGTTTTACACCATATTTCACAGCCGGAACTGCCAATTGCTGAAGCCTACAGGGTTCTTAAACCAGAAGGCCTTTTTATCCTGTCTGATTTCCAAAAACATGATCAGAAAAATATCAATGAGATCATGGGTGGGTCATGGTTTGGATTTGAAAAAGAAAAAATAAAGACCTGGTTGACAGAAGCGGGTTTTCATCTCAGGACGATTGATTCTTACCCTGTAAATCATGGTTTGACGATTAATGTTTTCACAGCACAAAAATAAAAAATTCAAGGAGAAATTATGATCATTCCTATAATTCTGGCAGGCGGGTCAGGCACAAGACTGTGGCCATTATCAAGACAGCTTTATCCAAAACAGCTGATTAATATATATAATGAAAAAACCATGCTGCAAAATACTGTATTAAGGCTTCAAGGGCTTGAAACGATTGGTTCTCCCATCATTGTATGCAATGAAGATCATCGATTTATGGCAGCGGAACAATTAAAAAATATTGAGAAAGACCCCTTAGCCATTATTCTGGAACCAATTGGTAGAAATACAGCACCTGCCATTGCTCTTGCAGCTTTGAAAGCAATGAAATATGAAGAAGATCCCATACTTCTGGTGTTGCCGGCAGACCATGTGATTGAAAAAAAACTTGATTTTCATGCCGCCATACAGGCAGGGCTAATATATGCTGAAAAAGACAATTTGATAACATTCGGGATTATCCCGGATTCTCCTGAAACCGGATATGGTTATATTAAAAAGGGAGACCTTCTGGAATCTGCCACTGGTGCTTCTAAAATAGAGAGATTTGTTGAAAAGCCAGACCTTGAGGTGGCCCAGAAACTATTTGATTCCGGATCATACTGCTGGAATTCAGGAATGTTTATGTTCAAGGCATCGGCAATTATAAAGGAGCTTGAAACCCTTGCGCCGGATATTATGATGCCGTGTAAAGGATTAATAGAAGCAGGTGTTCAGGATCTGGATTTTTTCAGGATAAGCCTTGAAGGATTTAAAGACATCCCGTCTGACTCCATTGATTATGCTGTAATGGAAAAAACCTCAAAAGGAATCGTGATTCCCTTTGATGCCGGGTGGAATGATTTGGGATCATTTGATGCCCTGTGGCAGGCGGGTAAAAAAGATGAAAACCTGAACGTCATAAAGGGAGATGTTCTGACCCATGATGTTAAAGGGTCATATATTACTTCTGAAAGCAGCCTTATTGCAGCGGTTGGCATTGAAAATTTTGTTGTCGTGGAAACAAAGGATGCGATTCTGGTATCTCCCCGGGACCAGGTTCAGGATGTTAAAAAAATTGTAAAGCAGTTAAAGGATAATAACCGGTATGAAATTATCAGCCATAGGAAAGTTTACAGGCCCTGGGGCAGTTATGAGACAGTTGATTCCGGACACAGATTTCAGGTAAAGAGAATTACAGTTAAGCCTGGAGCAAAGCTGTCGTTGCAGAAGCATTTTCACCGTGCAGAGCACTGGACAGTTGTTTCAGGTGCTGCCACAATAACCAGGGGAGATGAGCAGATGCTTCTCAAAGAAGATGAATCCACTTATATCCCCCTGGGAACCCTGCATAGATTAGAGAATCCCGGAAAGATACCCCTTGAGCTCATTGAAGTTCAGTCGGGCTCCTACCTGGGTGAGGATGATATTGTCAGGTTTGATGATGTTTATGGAAGAAAAGAGGATTGATTTTTTTTATAAAACAATTCTTTTATGACAAAAACTATTGCAAAGCAAATAAAAATATTTAACACTAAGATTAATTACGGAGCTGGTACATGAGTAATGAAATTTCACAAAGCATTAAAGGAAAATTTCTCCTTGCAATACCAGGGCTTCCTGATCCTAATTTTTCCCAGACAGTGACATGCATGTGTGAACATAATGAATTCGGTGCCCTTGGTTTTATTGTGAATAAAGTACATCCACTTCTTACAGGAAGGGAGTTATTTGAGGATCTGGAGATTCAATGTGACAAGAGTGTTGATACCCTTGAAATATATCTTGGCGGACCGGTCCAGCCCAGCGGAGTATTTGTTCTTCACGGCCCTCCTTTTGAGTGGAGTGAAAGCTTAAGGGTTACAGACAAGCTGGCCTTGAGTAATTCAAGGGATATCCTTGAGGCCATTGCTCTTCAAAAAGGGCCTGAGTCCTTTATGATCCTGCTGGGATGTGCTGGATGGGGGCCCCTGCAACTGGATAATGAATTGGGCGATTCAGCCTGGTTGACCTGCCCTTTATCTGAAGAAATAATTTTTTCGACGGGTACTGAATTGAAATATGAGAAAGCGCTGATGAGGATATAATAATTGTTTTATCAAAATGATGAAAAATAAAACAAGTCCATTAAATTCCGTTGAAAAAATAATTAATGATGCCTTAACAATTCTTCAATTGGCCGAAGATGTATCCCAAATGAAGGATCGCTCATTTGATGCATATCAAACAATCTGTCGTAAAATTCCAGAGCATATCCGGGAAGGGCGCCTTAAAATAGCCGTTGCAGGCGTTATTAAGTCTGGGAAAAGTACCTTTGTTAATTCATTTTTGGGAAAGGAATTGGTGAAACGAGGGGCAGGAGTTATCACCTCAATTACCACAAGAATTCGAAAAGGGAAAAAAAATCAGGCCAATCTATATTTTAAATCATGGGATGACATAAATTTTCAATTACAAAAAGCCTTATTGCTCTTTCCCCATGATGGATCAGACAAAGAAAATGACGGATCAGACAAAGAAATATTAAAGACTTTTGATATCAGAAGGAAAAATGACAGACAATATTTGAAAAAAGTATATCAAACACTTATAAGTGATTTTCCCGACACAAAAGATGAAATAAGACCTGAAACTCTTTTGATTAAACATGCGCTTCACGGGTTTGACACTTGTAAGGACCTGGTTCAGGCTGATGAGACTATTATCTGTTTTAAATCAAAAGAGTTTGATAAACATAAGGCCTATACAGCTGATCCAGATAAAGCGTTTTATATAAAGGATGTCTGCCTTGATGTCTTTGATAAAACAATGGATCCCAATGTTGAAATTGCCGATTGCCAGGGAGCAGATTCAACTGATCCTGCAAAGCTGGCACAGGTTTTAACCTATCTTGAATCATCAAATCTGATTGTCTATTGTGTAAGCTCTCGAATCGGATTAAGGCAATCAGATATTATATTTTTAAAACAGATTAAAAATTTAGGGCTTATAGAGAATATTATTTTTATTAATAATTGTGATTTAACAGAGCATGAAAATCTTGATGATCTGATTAAAATAGAAACCAGTATTAAAGAGACCCTTGAATTTTTAGAGATTCATCCCCGGATATTTTCTTTTTCTTCACTTTATAACCTCTTTTTAAACCTTGAATCCAAATTAAACAAAAAGGATAAAAACCGGTTAAAATTCTGGCAGGAAGAAAAGAAAATCGTTCAATATTGTGATTTGAAAACACAGGAATTTAATTCTTTTTTCAAACAGGTTATGGATAAAAACAGGCATGGGCTTTTAATATCAAATCATTTGAAACGTCTTGATATTATCATGGGGCAATTGGATCAAAGGATTAATATTTTCCTTGGTCTGCTGTCTTCGGATAAATTAAAGGAAGAAACAGCAATACAGACATTGAATAATTTACACCAAAATGCCTCCCGTCTGGAAGCCATTGTGGAAAACTCCCTGGACGTCGCTGTCAGCGGTTTAAAAGAGGAAATAGAATCAAATTTAAAAAATGCATTTATCCATGATGACAAAGGCATTTTAAAAAATGCTCAGGACTATATTTGGACAACTTTTCTTGATGTGGATAAATATAAATCAGTGACAAAGGAATCAGGATTCAAACAAATTTTATATTTAATGTTTCAGGACTTTAAACGCGGGTTGGACTTGTATGT
>JAQICW010000360.1 GCA_027858355.1 Desulfobacula sp. | reverse complement strand
CCAAACGCCTCATCCACAATGGATCTTATCCCTTCCAGTTCTGCCTGGGCTGCTTTATCCACACCTGGAAGAGAAACTCTGATTTTGGCGTCTTTTCTGCCGACAATTCCAAAAATTCCTGAAGCCCCTTCTGAAATCACATCATATTTTAATTCATTTTTAGAAAGTGTTAATTTTGTACAGGCATTTTTAATAGCGAGATCTACATCTTTTCCGCTGAAGTCTTTAGTTTGTGCCATATTACCTCCTGCTTACGAAAGTTTTTTTTGAATATAATACTGCTGTCCCATGGATATGATATTGTTCACAAACATATACAGAACCAGTCCTGCCGGGAAATTGATGAAAATTACGGTCATAAATATCGGCATTAACATCATCATTTTGGCCTGCATGGGATCGCCTGCAGTTGGAGTCATTTTTTGCTGCAACAAAAATGATGCACCCATTAAAAGTGTCAGCATGGGGATGCCATAAGGTTCCTGCATCATTGGAATTGCAAAATTAAATTCAAACAGTCTGTCTGGGGCGGACAAGTCAGATATCCATCCGACAAATGGTGCGTGTCTCAGCTCAATGGCCTGGTAGAGCATCCTGTAGAGCGAAAAGAAAATCGGCATTTGAACCAGTAAGGGCAGACATCCGCTTGCCGGATTGACTTTATAGGTTTTGTAAAGCCCCATAATTTCCTGATTCATTTTCTGTTTGTCATTTTTATGTTTTTCCCGAATCTTCATCATCAATGGCTGAACTTTTTTCATTTCATTCATTGATTTGTAACTCTTTGTTCCCAGGGGCCAGAAAATCAGTTTAATGAGAATCGTCAAAAGGATAATAGCCACACCATAGTTTGGGATTACACCATAAATCATGTTCATGGTGATTAAAAGCGGCTTGGCAATGATATTAAAAAATCCCAAATTGATTGCATTTTTAAGACTATTGTCATAACTGCCCAATATTTTTTGGCTTTTGGGGCCCATATAAAAAGTAAAGGAATAGACCCCTTGTTGACCCGGGTCCAGCCGATCCATTTTCCGGATATAATTATTAGTGACCATGTCATTGGCATAGAAAAGCTTTACGCCGGCATCAATGGTGTCCCCATTAGTATTTAATCTGGGCATGACGGCCGTCATAAAATACCGTTCAGAATATCCAGACCAACCGATTTTTCCCGTATAGGTATTTTTTTCTTCTATGTCATCCGGGTCAATGTCCATATATTCTTCATTAACAAAAACCACGGGCCCTTCAAATGCAAACCTGGACCTTTTTTTGGTCTCTTCATCAAAAAATCCCGGCGTTGAAATCACAAGTGAATCATTTAAGGACGTGCCAGATCCGTTTTGAAAAACAATATCACAATCAATCATGTATGAATCTGCCTTAAAGGTAAAAACCTTTTTCACAACAATCCCATTGGATGTTCCCAAAATAAATTCAATGGTTTTCTTACCTTCAAACACAGATGTCTTATTGGTATCGATTTTTGCTGTGTAGACTGCATCTTTTAACCCTGGGATAGACTGCCCTTCAAGATCGAAAAACAGGGTCCCGGAAGTCAATTGTTCCGGCACCAATTGCTTTAAAGGAGAGTCTTTTTTATTTGTTTTGTTATACTTTTTGAGTTCAAAGCTTTTAACGGCAGCACCTTGCTCGGAAATGGCAATATTATAAAGAGGGGTTGATATGGAAATGGTTCGATAATTTTTTTTCTGGGCCGCAACAGTTTCAGGCACGATACCTGTTGTAGTTTTATATTCGGAAACATTTTGACTTTTTTCCTGAACCTGATCCACATTCTGGTTTTGAACTTGCTGGTTTTGAACTTGCTGGGGTTGATTATTAGGCACGGGCGGCGTTACAAAAAATGTCTGATATCCCACAAGGACTACCACTGAAAGCACAACCGCTAATAATAATCGTTTTTGTTCATCCATTCTCTCTCCTAATACCTAAAATAATTTGTAACGACACGGCACTTTAAATTTAAAAAGGAAAACAATAAGGCATCTGGATAAATTATGGAACAGGGTCAAACCCTCCTGCATGGAAGGGATGACAACGCAGAATTCTTTTTAAGGCAAGAGCCGTACCTTTAATGCTGCCATGTTTTTCGACGGCCTCCAGGGCATATGCCGAACAGGTCGGAAAATAACGGCAATTTTGTCCTGTTAAAGGGGAGATAAAATATTGATAAAATTTAATAAATATGAATAATAGCTGTTTCATTTATTTATACTGGTTAATGCTATTTTTGTAAAAAGTTTACCAAGTTTCTCTATAATCTGCCTGTTGGATAGCGTAGTCAGGCCCTTCTTTGCAATGATATTTATATCATTTGGCCCTGAAATAATCTCTTTATTGTGTCTGAAATATTCTCTAATAATTCTTTTTATCCTGTTACGCTCTACCGCATTTCCTACTTTTTTTGATATTGTAATGCCAATTCGATTGTTTTGAGCTGTTCCTTTAAGTACAATTGCTAAAAAGCTGTCTGTATGTACTTTTTCCCCTTGTTTTGAAAGTGCTAAAAACTGAGCTCTCTTTAGGAGCCTTACCTTTTTTGGAAAGCAAAAGTTACTCAATAAATCCCTTTAATTAAACGGTAAGTTTTTTTCTTCCTTTTGCCCTTCTGGCGTTAATGATTCGCCTTCCACCGACGGTTGCCATTCTTTTAAGAAACCCGTGTTTTCTGGTTCTTTTCCGGTTGCTTGGTTGAAATGTTCGTTTCATAAATTAACAATCCTTAACTTAAATTACTTATTATAAACCTCAATGCTGTAAACATAATAAACACAGCACTTTAATTAATTTTTTAAAAATTGTCAAGAATAGATTTGTCTGCATCTGGGGCTTGCAAGTCTGACCCCATGCGTTATTTTATCAGGGACTCGAAGATATGGTATTCTTCCATGTGGTAATGGGGTTCCGGATAAATGGCAATGGGTTTTGAAAATTGTTTTTCAAGGGAGGAAATCAGGTGTTTTTCCCTTCCATGGAGCAATTGGGCGATCTCAGGATGTACTTTTACAGTGAATCTATTGCCCATGATATCCCCGGCCTCGCTGACAAGGTCCCTGTAAATTTTGTAGCAGATGGATTTTCCTGACAGAAGATGTCCATCGCCATTGCAATAGAAACAGGGTTTACAAAGGGTGCGGGTCAGGTTTCTCCGGGTTCTTTTCCGGGTCATCTGCACAAGGCCAAGCTCAGTCAGGGGCAGGACATTGGTCTGGCTTTTGTCGTTTTTCATGGCCTCATTCATATGGGCCATGACCTTTTCCCTGTGCTGTTCTTTTTTCATGTCGATAAAGTCAATAATAATAATACCACCGATATTCCTGAGCCTTATCTGGTAGGCAATCTCTTTGACAGCCTCAAGGTTGGTTTTAAGGATGGTCTCATCAAAATTATGCTTTCCCACATACCGGCCCGTATTCACATCAATTGCCACAAGGGCTTCTGTCTGGTCGATGACAATATATCCACCGGATTTGAGCCATACTTTTTTCTTTAGTGCTCTTGCCACATCTCCTTCAATGTTATAGGCATCAAAAATGGATTCTCTTCCCTGGTAAAGCTCAACTGACAATTTCACATCCGGCATTAGTTTTTTTAAAAAATTTTTAACATTTGTATACGCTTCTTTAGAATCAATAATCAGCTTATCCGTCTCATCAGCCAGAAGATCCCTGACGGCCCTGAAGGTTATAGTAAGATCTTTATAAACAAGGGATGTGGCAGATGCTTTCTTGTTTTTTGCCAGAATGTCTTCCCAGGTTTTATTTAAAAAATTTAATTCTTTTTGAATCGTTTCTTTATCAATTCCCTGGGCCTGGGTTCTGAATATATATCCGAAATTATTTTTCCGGTTAGATAATAAAAGGTCTTTTAACCTTGTTCTTTCTGCCTCATTTCCTATTTTTTTTGAAATTCCGATGTGGTCAACCGTGGGCAGCAATACCATGTAGCGGCCTGCCAGAGAGATGTGGGTTGTGACCCTTGGGCCTTTGGAGCCAATGGATGATTTTGCGACCTGGACCATGAGCTCCTGGCCCTCTGTCAGCAGATCTTCAATACTGCACTCCGGGTTTAAAGAGGCTTTCCAGGAGGTCGTATTTTCCGGCATATCCAGTGTTTCAATCTCCCCTGCATACGGTTCAATATCCATTTCTCCATAATTGTCCTGCTCAAATTTCTGATACATTGTATAGCTGGCAGTGTCCAGGACATCGTCCACATAAATAAAGGCTGCCTGGTCAAACCCGATATCCACGAATGCTGCCTGCATTCCAGGAAGAACCCTCTGCACCCTGCCTTTATATATGTTCCCGGCAATGGATGTTTCATCTTCCCTTTCAATGAAAACTTCAACAATGGTGCCGTTTTCAAGAAGTGCTACGCGTGTTACATGGGGGGCTGAATTTACAACAAGCTCTTTTAACATGGGGTCATCCTTGTTTTTACGTGTGGCCTTTAGGTTACGTGTGACCTTTGGGTTATTTTTTTTATTCTGGCTTTTTTTATGAGATTTTCATCCAGTTTAAAATATTTTGCCAGAATTTCAGTGGGTCTTACGTTCCGTTCATTATATTTTTGTAAAACCATTTCAATGGTTTTCAAATCAATAAAAGATATTTTCTTTACTGATATGCGTAGATCTGTTTTTCTTATTTTCTTTTTTTTGCTCAAGTCTTCAACAATAAATTCGGGTAAATCCAAAAAGGCAGCCACTCGTTCTTTTTCAAGACAAAGATCAGAAAATTTAATGATATATGAAGAGGTGTCCTGGTTTTTTCCCTTGAGGCGGTTAAAGTGCTTGCATCCTGTTATGCAAAGGCCTTCAGGTAGTGTTTTGTTTAAGTTGTCAATAATTGTATTGGCCGCCATGTCCTTTTCTAGGTAGATAAAAAGAATTTCTTCTTCGCTTTCCATTCCAACGGGCAGGGCATTGTCAAAGGAAAGCCGCATTAAAGGGTTAAATCCTTGTGAATATTTGGCAACTAACCCGGCCCTTTTTATGGCTCTTTGAAAAATGGTGGCAAGTTCAAGGTGTCCGAAAAACCTTGCTTTTCCAAGTTTCGAAAAGGATAATTCGAACTTTTTAAAGGCATCATCCGGTATTTTTTTTAAGCCAGCATCCTGGATGAGATCTATTTTCTTGTCAGTATTTTGAATTTCATACAGCACTGGTTTTATTGTTTTAAAATCACAGACACCGCATCCTGTGCAGTCATTTTCTCTGCAGTCAGGTGTGAGTGATGCTTGTTTGGCTTTTTGAAATTCATTTTTTAAAAAACCGGGCAATACCCCTGAATCAATTACATCCCAGGGAAGTGGTTCTTCTTCATCCCGCTTACGAGATGTATAAAACAAGGGATCAATTCCGGTTTCTTCAAAGGCTTTTTGCCATAATGAAAAATCAAACTTATCGTTCCAGCCGTCCAGCCGGCACCCTTGTTCAAAAGCCTCTACCAGAAGTTTTGACAATTTTCTGTCACCCCTGGCCCAAACTCCTTCAACCATACTCATTTCAGGACTTTGCCATTTGAGATTAACCTTGCCGTGCCTTAAATTATCTTTTAAATATTGCAGTTTTTCCTTTGTCTCAGCAAGAGAGATCTGTGGGCATCGTTGAAAAGGGGTATGGGCTTTGGGAATAAAAGAGTTTGCACTGACGTTAATGATGGCTTTGCCCTTGGCATAGGCTGATGCAAGTTTTTTGGAAAGACTACAGATGGCCTCTATATCCTCTGATGTTTCAATGGGAAGCCCCATCATAAAATAGAGTTTGATGTTTTTCCAGCCAAGCTTGAATGCATTTTCAACCGTTGCTGTAATGCTTTCTTCCGTCAGGTTTTTATTGATGATATCTCTCAATCGTTGAGATCCAGCCTCCGGGGCAATGGTAAATCCGGTTTTCCTGACTTTTTTTATAATATTCATCAATTCCGGGGTCAATTTTTCTGCTCTTATGGAAGGAAGAGACAGGGCATTGCAATATCCCTGGCTCAGGTCAAGCAGCTGTTCCATTAATTGGGGCAGATTTGAATAATCCCCTGTGGAAAGGGACAAAAGAGAGATGTCGGAATGTCCCGTGGTTTTTAAAGAGGTATGTGCAATTTCTATAAGGTCTTCCAATGACCGTTCCCTGACGGGCCTGTATATCATGCCAGCCTGGCAGAAACGGCATCCCCTTGAACACCCTCGGGCGATCTCCAGCCGCAGCCTGTCATGGATGGGTTTGCCAAAGGGAAGAATCGGTGATGTTGGGAAATTATCTTTTGTAAGAGCTGGCAGAAATGCTCTTTTAACAATTTTATAATCCTCAAATACGGGTGAGAGTGTTTGAATTCCATTCTCGTTATAAAATGGCTCAAAAAATGAAGGCACATAGACCCCGTCTATTTTTGACAAGAGTCTGAGCAGGGTCTTTTTTTGACCATCCCCCTGTTGCTTGAATTCAATGACCTGGTTTGAAATTTGAACGGCAACCTCTTCGCCATCTCCGATAACAAAGGCATCAAAAAAGTCAGCCAAAGGTTCAGGGTTGAATGCGCAGGGTCCCCCTCCAATTATAAGGGGAAAGGCATCTTCGCGTTCCCTGGAATAAAAGGGGACCTGGGAAAGGCTGAACATGGCTAAAATATTGGTAAAGTTTAATTCATAAAGCAGGCTGATTCCAATGATATCAAATTCTTTTAACTGTTTTTGGGATTCCATGGATAAACAGGGAATTTTTTTTTCCAAAAGATAGGCTTCCATGTCCGGGGCAGGCATGAAAAAGCGTTCTGCCGCAATATTTTCATGTTTATTTAAAATGGAATAGAGAATCTGTAGTCCAAAATGGGAGGTTCCGATTTCATAAAGATCTGGGAAGACCAGTGCAAAGGTTAGTGCCACCTTTTTCAGGTCTTTTTTAACGGAATTGATCTCATTGCCGGTATATCGTGTAGGTGTCTGGACCAGGGCAAGGATATCTTGATAAATTTGTTTATGCATGATAGTGAAATTTTATAAACTAGTCTTTAAATAAATAAGTTGGCTACAATTAGCTACGATCAAATTTTTTAATATATTATTTTTTGCAGGATAAATCAATGAAATGAACAAAAATCAATGTGTTGTTAAC
>JAQICW010000246.1 GCA_027858355.1 Desulfobacula sp. | reverse complement strand
TTTCTATCCCTAAAGATTTTAATTATTCAAAAGTAGAAATTTTGATTTTACCTATTGAAGATAAAGCGGAGATGGAAACAGAAAATTTTAATCCGAAAATGTTTTTTGGAGTAACTAATATTAAGGATGTTGACAAGTCTATCCAGGAAATACGTAATGAATGGAATAGAATATGAAATATTTATTTGATACTAATATCTTGATTTATTTTTTTAACGGATCATTGCCAGATGAATTAAAAGATTTGGTCGCTGAAATAAGGAACGTAGAGGATTTTAATAATATCGATGTGAAGCTTATAAATCCTTTTCAGTAGCGGAAAAGCATGGGGTCAGGCTTTCTTTTAATGGTGAATGGTGAATGGTGAATGAAGGACGGGGTTAGGCTTGTGCAAGTCTGGCCCCTGATTATTTGGGAGGGGTTTTAATTTATGGCAAACGCATTTATTCATGAGACGGCAGTGGTAGATGATCAGGTGGAAATTGGTGCGGGGACAAAGATCTGGCATTTTTCCCATGTTTTGAAGAATTGTGTTGTGGGCTGCGGGTGCAATATCGGCCAGAATGTGGTGGTGGGGCCGGATGTTTTGGTGGGAGATAATTGCAAGATTCAGAATAATGTATCTGTGTACAAGGGAGTGACCCTTGAAGATGATGTGTTCTGTGGGCCTTCCATGGTGTTTACCAATGTGTTTAATCCCAGGGCTGCCATAAGGCGGATGGATGAGATCCCCGCTCTACCCTGGTGAAGAAAGGGGCTTCTCTGGGGGCCAATTGTACCATTGTCTGCGGGGTGACCATCGGGCAGTATGCGTTTGTGGGGGCCGGGGCCGTTGTGACAAAGGATGTACCCAACCATGCCCTGGTGGTCGGCAATCCTGCCAGGCAGACGGGATGGATGTGTGAGTGCGGGGAAAAGATTAATGAGGATATGGTCTGTTCCGTTTGTAAGAAGGATTATCACTGGTTGGAGGGATCAAAGAAAGGCGGTGTGGCTTTTGTGGATCTGGCGGCCCAGCAGAAAGAGATCCTGCCGCAGATTGAGGCCAACATCCGGGCTGTTTTAAAGCATGGCAAATATATTATGGGGCCGGAGGTAAAGCAGCTGGAAACTCAGTTGAGTGAGTTTGCGGGGGTGAAGCATTGTATTTCCTGTTCTTCCGGGACGGATGCATTGATCATGGCGCTTATGGCATATAGTATCGGGCCGGGGGATGCGGTTTTTACAACGCCTTTTACTTTTATTGCCACGACCGAAGCCATTCGGCTGCTTGGGGCAATGCCTGTTTTTGTTGATATTGATCCTGATACTTTTAATATGTCCGTGGAAAAGCTTGAAACGGCTGTGCGAGAATTTAAAAATGGTTCTCAGGCAGGGCTGATTCCCAGGGCAATTATACCCGTTGATCTGTTTGGGCTGCCTTGTGATTATGATGGAATTAACCAGGTTGCGAGAGACAATAATCTGGTGGTTATAGAAGATGCTGCCCAGTCCTTTGGGGCTGAGTATAAGGGCCGCATGGCAGGCGGACTTGGTGATATCGGGTGTACCTCTTTTTTCCCGGCCAAACCTCTGGGCTGTTATGGTGATGGGGGAGCGATTTTCACTGATTCCGATGAGATTGCTGAAAAGCTTATTTCCATAAGGGTTCATGGAAAAGGATCTGACAAGTATGATAATGTGCGGCTGGGAATAAATGGTCGCCTTGATACTTTGCAGGCAGCCATTCTTCTGGCTAAGATGACGATATTTCCAGGAGAGGTTCAAAAGAGAAGGGAAGTTGCAAAAAAATATACAGATTTGATTTGTTCTTTGCAGGACAGGGCAGAGATAGGGGTTGTGGAGCAGGTTGTGGTGCCGCAAGTATTTGACGGGTATAAAAGCGCCTGGGCTCAGTATTCTCTGCTGGCAAAGGATGGGCGCGCTCGGTCTGTTATCCGGGAGCGGCTTGCGGCTGAAGGGGTTCCCACAATGGTGTATTATCCTACGCCTTTGCATTTGCAGACAGCATATGAAGACATTGGGTACAAGAGAGGAGATTTCCCAATTTCTGAGGATGTTTCATCCAGGATATTTTCGATTCCCATGCATCCTTATTTGGGGGAGGATGTTTATGAAAGAGTTAGGGCTTCTCTGATGCGTTTTTAATGGGACGCAGATTTGTAAAACATATTGGGGTCAGGCTTGCTTTGTTGTCGTTGTTTGGACAATGAGGAAGGTCTGGCCTTTTTTTTAATGGAGAAGGAGAAATTTAGAATGGCTAATTTGGAAGAGAATGTATCTGTTTGTCCGAAGGGTGAAGTTTTTGTTTTGCCGGCTGATGAAGATTATGCTCAGGAATTTGAGAGATTAAAGGAGTTGGTGCAGGCGCAGCGGGCTATGGGTCGTGAAATCGTGGTGGTGATGGGTGTGGGCTTTGTGAAAAAAAGACTTTGACTGCAACATTTACTTATGAGGCCCTTACTTTGGCAGATGTGGTTGTGGTGGATGTGCAATGTGACTACCATAAGGAAGAATTTGGTAATGTCAGAAAGGGCAGGGCGGAGATTGCAGCCCTTGAAAGCAGCTTAAAGGTGATTGGCGAAAAGATCCGGCCGGAATGCCTGGTGCTGATTGAAACCACCGTGCCGCCGGGAACAACTGAATATGTGGCAAATCCCATTATCAAGAAAGCATTTGAGCAGAGGGGTTTTAAAGGGGTTGAACCGC
>JAQICW010000129.1 GCA_027858355.1 Desulfobacula sp. | reverse complement strand
CTGTCCCACCCACTGCAGGTGTCCAAAATCAAACAGGGTAAAAAGGTGTCAGGATTGGGAGTTTGGACGACAGAGCGGTTTTTTTTGCAGTTAAGTGCGGGCTGTGATTTTTATATATTTATATCGTTGAATATCGAAGATCGGCTTCAATAGATGTTCCTGACTCATATAATTGAATTATTTTCTCAATGTCAAAAAAACTCCATATACCATATATGGAGTTGCGCAAAATTTGTTTGGACTGAGCCCTATGAATACAAGTGCTCTCCAGTGAGTTCTCCAAAAAATTACTGAAAAAATGGAAAAGTTCCGACATCCTGAAAATCATACTTAGATTCTTATCTCTGATTTTCGTGTTATTTTGGCAAGAGAATCAGAAAACTCTTTGGTTCTGGCTTGTCCAGGTTAGGTTTAGTATTCTTAACAATTTAACGGTTCAAAATATCATGGATAGGATAATTATCATTGACTGCTACTTTTTACATTTTAGGACCTGAAATGGTCAGGACTATGAATACAAGTATCACCGGTTGGATTTTAATTACAGGCAGCACTGGTAAAAGAAGTCAATTCCTTTTAAACAAAAGCCTCACCCCCTTCTGACTTTCGGATCATCCCGCCTTCCCGACCAGATGGCCAGGATGCCATTATTCATCAAGCAGATGAGGATAAGATCCCATTTTTGGAGCATCAGCTGGAACAATTGATTTTTCTTGATAAAAAAAAGGAACCAATTGAATATTAACTCACCAAGGATTCCCGACTCAGAACCATGGATGCACATCTAAAAGAGCCTCCCGTTGCCGGGACTCCATCAAATCTTACTTCTTCAACCGTGTAACCTAAATCCCTAAGCAGGGAATTAATTCTGCTTAAATGGGGTGTTTTACGTCCAACAATCACGTTTGGGGCAATGGATAAAACATTTGGCGCCAGGTGTTCACGCTCGGTATTTGTAACCGTCACCCATTTTTGTTTTTTTAGAACTTCTATTGTGGATTCTGGATTCTTATCTGACAAACTTTTGGAATGAACCAGGGCATGACCAAGACCTAATGGATTAAAGCAGCAGTCCAGATGTAATTGTTCATGATAGACCGGTACAACATTGTAACCTAAAGGCTCAAAAGTATCCCCTATAAAATGATATCCTTTCTGATTGGTGCGTTTATTGATACCGACCAACAAATCCCTGCCCATCACAATGACATCGCCGCCTTCAGCATGAGCTTTTTCTGGCATTTTTATGATTTCCACATCCGGAATGGCTTCGATATATGGTTGTACCGTTTCAAACTCTTGGCATCGGCTCTTAACGCTCATATTAGCGATGACGATTTTATTTCCAATCACAAACCCTATATCTCTGGGACATGTATAATCGAATGAGTTCGCAAGGCTTGAATCTGGGCGAATGACTTGAACGTTATAACGTTCCAATACGGAAATATAATTCTGATATTCTTCTTTCAGGTTCTCTGTTGTTGGGTATTCTGCTCGCATTACCGCTTCACGGTGTTCGGTATTTGGGATCTGTGGATACTCGGCCATGGCTTTTAATATTGCTTTTTTATCTTCCTGGTAAGGTTCACCCAGACCGATAATCACAGATTTTAGGGTAGCAAATTCATTTTCAATCAAAAGGCGGTGTGTGTTTTCAACATTTCTCTGGACAGATTTAGGCAGCGTTTTTTGATTTTCATCAGGGCTTGCTATGTTTACGTTCCTGCCATCAAATGTCATTGAGTCACTTTGCTGGGGCAGAGTTCTAAAGTTGTTATCCGGATAAATATGTTTTGTATTTATTGGGTTTATTTTAGTGGTCATAATTTTACATTCCTCATTTTGATCAAAAGCATCATTTTTTTATTGCAGATTACGACACTATGTAAAAAAAAAGTCAAATATTTTTTTGCTTTATAAAAGCGATAGAGAGTAATGTCATGATTTCCAAAAGAAGTGTTTGAGGCTCAGAGTCTGAACGGCAAAGAGCGATATAACGTGTAGCTCTCAGATTCTCAGAATCAAGGATTGTTTTGGTATCCTTGAGAATTCCGGCATCCAAATAGTTAAAACAGGGATAATTATTCTTGATCCGGATCAACCGGCCATTAACGTGTATATATTATAAAAATTACAGTGAAAAATGGCTTGTGACAGCGGTTGTGGGTCATATAGTGTAATTGAAATTTAGAGATATCAATAAAAAAAGCAGAGCCAACTTAATGACCCTGCCTTACAATGCAAAATATACTGAACTTCTATTTGATCTTCTTTCTATTAACTCCAACTATACCAAGAAGACCAAAACCCAGGAGAAACAAGGTGTTTGGTTCCGGGACACTACTGATGGGTATGTGTTCTACGTCTAAGAAAGCCGTGTGGGTAGGCAATACGATGCCTGAACTGTGTAGTCCGTCCGTTGTAAACGAGGCGGGGTTGAAATAAAAAACAGGGGAACCCCCGACAGTTCTGCTGGCTGAGATCGCTTGGCTGGGAAATGCAGTCGGTGCCCATCCGGCGGCCACGGCGTCGACTTTGAATGATACACTATTGAAAAAACTCGATGACAAAAATCCGTCTCCATTGGAATATTCTGCGTCTGCTAATAAATAGTCGCCGAGGACAAGTGTAAAAGTTTCTGGTTGTGCGTAGGGTCCGGTTCCATCATCTAATGCTGAATAGTTGTAGATGACTGTGGCGAAACTAAAGGTTGGTACCCATAAAAACAAGAATAACAACAATAACATTTTTTTCATTTTTCGTTCCCCTTTTCTTTTTTAATCCGGTTAATAGGTTTTTCTCCATTCTCAAACAAAAAAAATGACATAAATAAGTACACTATGCATATTGGATTATTGCAATAATTATGCCTTTATATTTAAGATTGTAAGTAATGTCGTCTATATGTAGTGGCTGGAATTGTATTAACAATATAACGCTGATTGTAGTTTCCACTAATCGCCTTATAAATAAAATTTTTTATCTTAACATTTCAAGCAGGTGAGTAATAAATGTTATAAAAAAAAGCAATAAATGTAATACATTTGGGAAAATATCTTCCAAAGACCCGACCGGTTTTTATTCTATTAGCAGAATAAAGTTCAATTATATGGGAAAAACTACAATCAAATGAACAAATTTTCCATTATTGTATATTGGAGTTATGTTGCGAGCGACCGTAACTACCTGATTTTTAAATGGATTTTGATTCAGTCTGTGTAAATCGATATTGTCTTTAAATTCAATGGGTTAGGACGTATTTTAAAAATTCTTTAAAAAACTGGCAACATAATAT
>JAQICW010000097.1 GCA_027858355.1 Desulfobacula sp. | reverse complement strand
GCCGAGGTCTCTCCTATACTTCCAGGCACAAGCCCGAAGAAAAGATCAGCCAGGGAAAAACCTGAATTGGAAAGGGCCGCAGTTATTTTTTCACCTTCCGGAGCCAGAATTGACAAAGCAGTTGCACCGCTGAAACCGTCCACGGTACTTCCTGCTGCCACCCAGACATCTCCAGACATGGAAACAGGATAGGAAAAAAATAAAAAGGCTCTTCCCGTCAGTGCCGGGTTTAAAAAATTTCGACCAGTTCCGCCAAAAACTTCTTTCCCAATAACCACACCAAATGAAATTCCCAGGGCCACCTGCCATAAGGGAATGGTTGCTGGAAGGGTTAAAGGGAATAAAAGCCCTGTGACCAGAAATCCTTCACTGATTTTATGTTTTCGGATTGTGGCAAAAACAATTTCCCAAAAAAATCCCACGGCATAGGATACGATGATAATGGGCAGAACATATCGTGAGCCCAGAAGAAAAGCCTGGATAAAAGCATAGGATTCCCCTTGGGCAAGCCCTGCCTGAAACCCGGTATTGTAAATGCCGAATATCAGGACTGGCAGAAGAGAAATAATAACAAAACTCATAAACCGCTTCAGGTCAAGGTTATCCCTGACAAAGGGTGTATATTTATTTTTCGGTGAGGGAAAAAAGAAAAATGTTTTTGTGGCATCAAAAAGAGGCTCCAACCTGTTAAATTTTCCTGAACCTGTAAAATGCTTTTCACTCAGATCAATTAATTTTTTTAAAGGATTCATAACCTATTCTTTATCCTTATAATGAGCTTCAATTCCCTGGGACAACAATTGGGTCAATTCAATTTTTGATGGACAGGCATATGAACAAAGACCGCATCTGCAGCAATCCAGAAGGCCATAGCTTAACGCATCCTCAATTTCATCGCTTAACAATGCTTTGTAAATAAAACTGGGTGCAAGATCATTGGGACAGATATTGGCACAATAACCGCAATTAATGCAGGCCCTTTCTTCTCCATGGATGTTGCAATCAAGATCTTTGGGATCCCTGCTCAGACAGGATAAAAATGTTCTGGATGCAGTGGGTTTTGTTAACCCGGGTTTAATAAATCCTAATAATTCCTCTTCTTGATTGTCATTGATAATGTTTAAAGTATTTTCAAAAAATCCTAAATGGGATTGGGGCTCAACAGCTCTGCCATTGAAGCGGCCCGTTGTAATAAGGCTGTTTTCATCCAGGCTTCCCACGAGATTTTTGACAGGTGTGCCCTGCCGGGCAATCATATGGGGCTTTTTATCATTGGACCTTGTAATGGTTACCACTCTTTTTACAGGATACCTGCCCGTTAAAAGGAACCTGGCCACCAGTATCAAATGTTCTACAGGAATGCACCAGGAGCGATTATCTTCCCTGGATCTTTTCAGGTGATAAAGGATGACTGCCGGGTCCCATGAAGGGTAGAAGTCGGGAACTATGTGGGTGATGTGGTCTTTAAATCCGTTCAACCTGTCCAGACTGCTTTGCCTTGAGGCTACAATGATGCGGTTTGAAAATTGTTTTAAAATCTTTATTCCAAATTCAAAAAATGCGATTTCATTTTCAAGCACCACTTCTGGATGGGGTGAGAACGGATCATTACCATTTAAAGGGACAATGATCATGGGGGGTTCATGGTTTTCGTCAGCTGTGTCCTTTGAGGGAAACTGGCGAAAACACTGCCAAAGGCCGCCCTGCTGGAGCAGTTTTATAATTTTTGCCCTGGGAATAGTACCAATTCTGTCTTGTGACAGGGTTTCAAACTGAATAAAGTCATCTTTTTTAGCCTGATTTTTATCTGGATTTTTATCTGGATTTTTATCCAGGGCAATCACGACTTCCTGTAACCGTCTTCGTTCTCCAAATACAATTTGCTTGACAATTCCCGTACCAGGGGACACATAAAAAATACAATTGTTGCGTTTGTCGCAGAACAGCGGTGTACCCGTTTTTACCGACTCATTCTCCTTTACCAGAAGTTTAGGACGGATATAGGGGATATCCATGGCAGATACTGCCACTGTCTCTGGATCAGGTATCTGGATAACGCTCAAATCCGGCATCCCCGTAAGCGGCGTTTTAAACCCTTTTAAAATTTTAATGTTTTCCATAAATTAGGCATCCATTTTTAGTATTCTCTCCTGACTGGTTGGAAAAGATCAGCTCTAACTTACCATAAATTAAATTCAGGTTCAATCAATTGGTATTGGGAAAAAATGTCCATGGCTATTCAGGCGCAATTTTTGCCTGAAAAGGGGCTGCCTTTGTGGTTAAAACAGAATAATCTTGATTTTCCTTTTAAGGTTTAATAAAAAAGAGTCTGGCGGTTTTTACAAAACCTATCCAAAAAGGATAAAAATCATCATGGATAAAGCTGTATTGGACAAAATTTCTTCACAGGATTATCTTGACAAGCTTCTACCAAGGGAAATAAGTGATCAATTTTTTGAAGCACTTTACGGGGATGCATCAGATGGCGCGTATAATATCAGGCTTGAATTCATCTCTGCCAATAAAAACCGGATTGTTTTAGCATTCAACCTTACCCAGAGACCAGGAAAATGCCTGGTGTGTAGTCTGACATACGGTCTTCCCAATGTGTTTTCCCGTCATCCGTTAATAGATATAAAGGGTATGATAAAAAAAATTGAAGAAAAAGGCATTAAGGTAAAGAAATGGCAATTGGGGGAAACTCAAGAAAATAGTACGTCTCTTCATGTTATTCCTTTTTTTCTAGATTTAGAATAACAATCATCAGTTAAACAAAGGCCGGAACTGTGTAATAGATCCGGCCTTTTTATGTTGGTTGGCCTGTTGGTATTTAACAGGATTTTTTTATGCTTTTGGCAGTTTGGGGAATTGCTTGTTCAAGGTTTTATTCCATTCATCCAAGTTGGATTTGATCTGTTTGAACAGGGAACCGGAATTACCTTTAATGGTAATTTTTTCAATGGTATCACCCTGGGCAATGCTGTCCACAATTTTCTGATCTTCATCACTTTCCACCACGCCAAAGACAGTATGCATACCGTTAAGATGGGGGGTGGGGCCATGGGTAATGAAAAACTGGCTGCCGTTTGTTCCAGGACCTGCATTGGCCATGGAAAGAATGCCGGGTTTGTCATGCTTCAGATCTGCTTTGCATTCATCTTTGAATTCATAACCAGGCCCCCCCATTCCATTCCCATGGGGGCAACCGCCCTGGATCATGAAGTCTGGGATGACGCGATGAAATTTAAGGCCGTTATAGTATTCTCTTTTTGCAAGATTTGCAAAATTACCACAGGTAACCGGGGTCTGATCAGCAAATAGTTTTATGTTGATAGTCCCTTTGCTTGTTTCAATAGTAGCTGTTAAATCAGGCATTTTTTTCTCCTTTTTAGTAAAAATAAATATGGTCAAACTTTAAGTGCAAGTTTTTAATTGTCAAACAAAAAATCTCGAATATTTTTTCATAAAAAAATATCTCTTGCTCAACGAAATAAATTCGTGTAGTATGACTAATTTTGATTTTCATGGCCGGTGATCCCGGTCTTTTTTTTTAAAGGAACACTATGCTCCAGAACAATTTACCCTTGACCGGGTTTGACGAAATGAACCTGAGCCCCGCTGTATTTTCTGCATTACAGAATGTGGGCTATATCACCCCAACACCCATACAGTCCTTAACTATTCCCCATCTGCTCCAGGGAAAGGACATGATAGGACAGGCAAGGACCGGTACCGGCAAGACCGCTGCCTTTGCAATGCCCCTGCTGTCTCGGATTGACCTTGACAATAAACGGCCCCAGGTATTGGTGCTGACCCCCACAAGGGAGCTGGCCATCCAGGTGGCCGAGTCCTTTAAAACATATGGGGCAAAGATGAAAGGGCTAAACGTATTATCTGTATACGGGGGCCAGAGTTACGGG
>JAQICW010000010.1 GCA_027858355.1 Desulfobacula sp. | reverse complement strand
TTTTTCAATCAATTGGTTCGTTTGAAATCCTGTATCAATCTTGTCGTCAGGGTTACCAATCACTCCAAGTCGAATCTTTGCTATTAATTCACCGTAAATATCTTCCATTTCTTTAAAATTTTTATCTAATTCTACGTCAACTAAATAATCATTAGTAACATTCATACCTACTGGGTGTAGACCATAATGTATGGAATCACTTGACGTGTAAAACGTGATTATCCAATCTACCAAAGCAGCCAAATACATAAAACCATCTTTGCCTAACCTATCCTTACCTTCTGGCCTAATTTGAACAAATTTTTCAATTAAATACCTAAAATTCCGGTGCTCTCGTATAAATTTCTCGTGTTGTTCTGCAAACCTTTTATTGGGATCATAATCAATTTCATGAGTCACTGCATGCTCTGTTTTTGTCTCATTACGAAAATTTTCGTGTAATAATGCTCCTATTCGAGTTAGAAGGAATTTTATCGAATCCTCATAGCGGTATTTTCCAACCTCAGAATCTATCGCATCTATTACTTTGCTTTTTAGCTTATTAATTTTAAGTTTCGCATCTTCAAGGTCATATTTGCCTTCAACAAACCCTGCTGATTTGCATATTTCAGCAATATGCTTTCTTGCTTTTTTAAAATGCGTTGTTTTTGGTTTATGTACACTTACGAAATCAGGGAAAGCTGCTTCTTTCTTCTGACTAAACATCTTGAAACGTGGCAAGCCATTTTTTGTTTGTTCAATCTTATGAATTATTTCTGAAAATTTTTCATCAGGATAAAATGAATCAATCCTCTTCATGAATTCAAGGCAGATATTCATTTCTATTGTCCTGTCTTTTACAGATTCAAACAACTTAGGCATTTTCGAATCATCAAAAACAATCCTAATTCCAAGATGGTTGTGTTTGATTAATTGTGCATCAGAAGTCCAAACATCTTCATTTAATTTAAGATGTTTTAAATGCTCAAATTTGGAATTTTCTTTTACTAAAGATATGGGGAAAAAGAGTATGTCAATACGGTTATAAGTATCTTGACTAAAAAAGGTGTGTTCTCTTGCAATTTCAATCCGACGCTGGAGGGAATCCTCTAAACATTCCATCAATAAGCTAGCCATCCGGCCTACTTCATAGCTCAGTTTACTAAACGGCGATGTCAAAAATATATGTTTTCCCTCTTTATTGCTGTATATGGTAGTTCCTAAATAACTCCTTGCAACTAACCTTATCCTGTTCTCAGTCTCTTTCTTAACCTTCCAAGATCTTGGATCATCAAAATAGCCAATTGTTGGGAATAATGCCCAAAAATCTTTTAGCGTATTATATCTTTTGCTTGTACCCCAGTGAGGATCTATAGAAACCATCGTTGGATTAAGGGCGCCTTCTATCAAGATACCATCTGAATCATTAAATGAACCATATAGATCCATTGTACTAAAATATGGTCCCATTATGTTTTTATTTTCATCTTCATAGTCACTAAAATTGGAAAAGTCATCGACATTTTCAATCTCATCAACCATTCCAAGAAAACTGTCCAGAAAGATCACCTTTCCAGGAATTGATTTTTTGAATTTGACTCCGTATATTGATGTTGAGACTTGAGGTATTACAAATATAAGATTTGGGGTTAATTCTTTGCCGTCTTCACTATTATAGAATTGTATATTTTGTTTTTCTAAATGAAGGGCTAAAGTGACAGGATTCTTATTAATTAATTTTAATGATTCCTCATATAGCCACAAATTCCTTTCCAACCATTGTTCAATTTGATCACTTGAATAAAATGGAGGTAGGAGCTTCA
Source organism: Desulfobacula sp. (assembly GCA_027858355.1). Next base: position 3,897 of record JAQICW010000010.1, on the reverse strand, counting down.
CTAAAAGAAGTCTATCTTTTGATACAAAAATGAAATCATAAATCAATGAATGAGGCTTAATGTCTTCAGTAACAGCACTCGCTACAGGAAAAAGTGAATCAGTCATTATCCGTTTCTTAAAAAACTTGTAGACTTTAGTGCTAATTTTAAAATTGATTCCATCTTCATCAATCTTGAGTTTATCATAGTGCTTCTGAAATAATTTAGACCAAGACTCGAATAAAACTGTTGTATACCTTCGCGGTAAAAGAGGGAAATATTTATCGTTACAAAAGATGAAATATTATGGAAGAAAATCACCACTGTGAATCATGTTTCCAAATGAATCCCAGTCAAATTTATTTGAATTATTTTTATTAAAATCGTAACTAAAGTTTTTTAATATATTAGGGGAGACGAGAGATTGTACATTGAATTTAGATAAAAATTCTAAAGATACCTCGTAAAAATTTTTTGTTGGTATTTCAATATGACCTGGGTGAATATTTAATTTATTTATATCAAATTCGCATCGAAGATTGTTAATTATATAGTCCTGCAAACGCAACGACACTTTCATTTCGTTGAAAGGGGACCGTTCAAGGACTTCAATAAATTTGTCATCGTATGCACAAAAAACTATTTCAAATAAGGACAAGTATTCATACACATTTGAAAGTTCGTTACCGTAAAAAAATTTGTATAAATCGGTACCTATGCAATACTTTATTTCACCCCAGTCGGGTTCCGGTATATAATCTTCAACTGATGGAAAAGATGGGACTAACCCATATATCTTTTTAAGAAACGATGAAAACTTGTCATAATCTAAAGGATCATCGTTCTGTTTGAAATCTTTTTCATCTATTGTTACAAGGGTTAAATATATAAATGAATGTTTTACTTGGCTGGAAATATTCGGTAGCCATAAGCTTGAAATTACAAGTGATGTAAGGATGTTGTCCAGCCTGTATTTCATTAGCTCGGATTTGAGAATGCCTTGAGATTCATTAAATGATTTCATTTCCGATTCCTTGCTATCATAGAACATCTTCTCAAGTGGCTCTATATTCTTGTCTGCCATTTTATTTCCTCAAACAGGATATTGAGATATCAAAGGATCTACATCTCCTAGAACACCCAACATCACCGGTGAAACCCGGTGCATGTTGATTGTTGAGTTCCCCTTTAATTGTCAATAATATTAGACCATTTCCTTGTTTATAATTCACAATTCAAGATGTGACACCGATTCCCTTGTTGTCAATCTGCTCAATCGCTTGTGTGATAATACCATCATTTTCTTTCACTAAATCTTCTTGCGAACGCGCTGTTGTCTGGTGTCTATCAGCAATAAAACTTGGATGCATCAAATATACGGATTTGCCATCTCCAAAAGCCATTGCCCTGTAACCTTTTTCAGCGTTTCGGCCAAAACAAAACACAATTTTAGGAGCAAAAACTTCAATTTCTCTTTTCAGATACTGCTCTATACAGTACGATCTAAGCAATGAATCATTACTAACTTTACTATCATTCCCTTTCATCCATTTGCATTTAATCAGGTTGCTAATATAAACATTTCCTAATTGATGTTTTTTCATTAGATAAGAAAAATATGGACCATAGAAATTTCCATTAAACTGACTTACCTGATCTGGCCATTTATCATTATTGGGAGTCCAGTAATAATGATTTACCGGAGGTTGCTTGCGAAAACCACGAAAATCTACCGGTGCTCCATTTCTACGATTAGCGCCTGGGTTTTCGAGAAGAAATAAAATCGGTTGGCTGATCTTCACACCTTTTTGGGGCATTGCCCCAAGTATGGACTCAAAATCAAACGAATCACATCCATGACTCATCAACTCTAATTGACCACCAGTTTTATTGATAAGACCGGATTCTTCACATCTTACACAATAGCCAATACAACTTAGAGGCGTTGAATAACTATTTTGTACTTTAGGTTGTCCTCCATAGTTTATGATTTCTGTGAAATTGATTTTAGCAAGTTCAGCATTTTTCAAGAGACCTCCTTAACACCCAACATCACTGGTGAAATCCAGTGCATGTTGATTGTTGGAATTTAAGGACACAGGGTCCCCATTTCCAAATCATCTCTATACACCTATATGTGCCAGATAAACGGCACCTTCAGAAGTGCCGCCGGTTAATGGATTATCAAACTCAATGGTATGCGCCTCAGCGCTATGAAAAACCCTGTCCAAACGATTGGTAAAGGTGTCTTCCGGGAAACCGTCCGCCCAAAGGCCAAACACCCCGCCTGGATTCAAATGTTGAGCAAGTTCCTCCAGCCCTTCTTCAGTGTAAAAGCGTGTGTTTGTCTGGGTCAATACGTTTGTGGGAGTGTGATCTATATCCAAAAGGATGGCATCATGTTTTTTTTCAGGAACCGATAGATCAAAACTTTTTGACACGTCCCGGGACATTGCAAAAAAGTCAGTATTCACAAATTTACAGCGAGGATCAGCCGTCAACACCTTACCCAGAGGGACAAGCCCGTTTTGATGCCACTCGATTACCCCTTCTAAATACTCCACAACAACAAGCGATGTGACACGTTTATTTTCCAATGCACTAACAGCTGTGTACCCAAGCCCAAGCCCTCCGACCACAACATCGAGGTCTTTTTTATCCAAACTGTCAAGACCAAGCTTTGCAAGCTGAACCTCTGCTTCATGAAACAAGCTGCTCATCAAAAAATACTCCCCAAGCTTGACCTCATAAATATCAAGCCCACCGAGTTGAATCAAACGGCGCCGCCTCAACATCAAGTCTCCGATTGGGGTTGACCGAAAATCCAATTCCTCATACATCAAACTCATTTTCCCACCTTATTTGTTTTTTAACAGAATCAAGAGCAGATCGAATACAAAATACACGCAATAACCAAACTCCGAATCTTCAATTGATCCAGGGGACCGCTTAAGATCTTTGAGCATTTGCTTTGCCTTTGCATCTGTCTGATTTTTTCTTTTTCGACCTTTTCCTACAGCCTCAACGAATGTTGAGCGGCCGCGCTGAAAAATTACAGCGGTAACATATTATCGGGCGATTGTCCATCCCCGCTCTCGCCGTCCTCGTTAACATGAAAATCTGCGGTTTATCGCCGGGTAGCCGGGGGCTGTTGCCAGCCCCAAGCCCCCTCAGAACCGGACGTGAGACTTTCACCTCATCCGGCTCAAACATTGGTAAGGCATCTTGCGACACCCAGCAGTCAGAAACTGCCTTCACGATACGCGGTTGTATACGGGGTACTTTTTCAAGTCTGTACGGCCGTCAGTAACATTGCTGTTACTATCATCCACACCAGTACAGTTATTCCATTTCAAATCGTTTCACGTGATCCAACACCATGCCAGAAGTCAGCTCACTTTCGTGACCGGGCAAATTTTGAACCCGTATCTGATCCATTACAGATCAACCTTCGCTTTTTCCAGCCTTCCTCTACCCGCATTCCCATAGGCCAGTCTTGCGGCCGGCTGTCCTTCCGAGGAAGGAGAAATACGGGCTTACCAAGTTCCACTTTTAACACACAATGGGTTAGCGTCTGTCTGTTCGCCGGAGGGATCATCGATTACGTGAAGCGACAACGGAACGCTCCAACCATACCTCTTACCGTTTTGGTCCAGGCCTGTCAGCATCTTTGGCCTGTCAAACATAACGACGTTTATTAACAGTTCATATATATTACGCATACCATCGTTCCTAACTCCCATCCGGGTTGATGCTCCCAGAGTTGAGGTCATCTCGCGACTCTCTCTCCCGACCATAGGCCAAGGGCTTCATTGTCATCCGGGCTTCACACAAAACCATTACTGGTAATGCATGCCGGAATAGAAAACTGCTGGTAATACAGCAGGTTGGGTCAAGCCCAACATTATTAAAAGCGAC
>JAQICW010000714.1 GCA_027858355.1 Desulfobacula sp. | reverse complement strand
TAATGAAACTGACTCAACTTATATGAGAGAAGACATAAAAAAATTTATTAATTTTAAAACCTGTTCTGTCTGTAATGGATCAAGGCTTAATATGGCATCTGGATCTGTCAGGGTCGGGGATAAAACCATCTGGGAAATCACGTCTCTTTCCATACAAAATTGTGTTAAATATATTTCATCCTTACATCTTTTGGATAAAGAAAAAATTATCGCTGCCAGAATTATTAAAGAACTTACGCAACGCCTGGGATTTTTAGAAAATGTTGGCCTTGAGTACCTTACCCTTGCCAGATCTGCTGCAACACTGTCCGGAGGGGAAAGCCAGAGAATACGCCTTGCCACACAAATCGGATCTCAGCTGACAGGGGTTCTTTATGTGTTGGATGAGCCCAGTATCGGGCTTCACCAAAAAGACAATGCAAGATTATTGACCACCTTAATGAATCTTCGAAATCTTGGCAATACAGTACTGGTTGTTGAGCATGATGAAGAAACAATTTTGTCCTCTGATCATGTCATTGATATCGGGCCTGGCGCAGGAATAAATGGAGGCGAGGTTGTTTTTTCAGGCCCTCCGGAAGAACTTGTCAAAAGTGAAACCTCATTAACCGGTCTTTATCTGTCCGGTAAAAAATGAATTCAAATCCATTAAAAAAGAAGAAAGGGAAATGGAAAGAGCTTAAACATTTATCAGGCAAGTTCAAATAATCTTAAACATATTGATGTCTCTTTCCCCCTGGGGTGTTTTACCTGTGTAACAGGTGTTTCAGGGTCAGGAAAATCAACCCTTGTTTTATCCACCCTTTATCCGATTCTTGCAAACCGGATCAATCGTTCCAGAAAAACTGCTGGCACTTATGAAGAAATCAAAGGGCTTGAACATATTGATAAGGTGGTTCATATTGATCAGTCTCCCATTGGAAAAACACCTAGAAGCAATCCAGGTACCTATACCCAGGTATTTAACCCTATCAGGGAATTATTTTCCAATACCCGGGAATCAAAAGCCCGGGGGTACAAGCCGGGCAGGTTCAGTTTTAATGTTAAAGGAGGCCGGTGTGAAGCATGTACGGGTGACGGCATTATTAAAATTGAAATGCATTTTCTGCCCGATGTGTATGTTGACTGTGATGTCTGCAAGAGTCAAAGATACAATAGAGAAACCCTGGATATCAAATATAAAGGTAAAAATATCGCCCAGGTCCTGGATATGACCATTAATCAAGCCATTCGTTTTTTTGAAAATATCTCATCCATTAGAACCAAACTTGCAACCCTGATAGAAGTCGGACTCGGATATATAAAACTGGGGCAAGCTGCCACTACATTGTCAGGGGGAGAGGCCCAAAGGATAAAACTTGCAAAAGAGCTGTCAAAAAAAGGAACGGGTAGAACCATCTATATACTGGATGAACCCACCACAGGGCTTCATTCAGATGATATTAACAAATTATTATTTGTTTTAAATAAACTGGTTGATTCAAATAACACTGTGGTAGTTATCGAGCACAATCTGGATGTCATCAAATGTGCAGACCACATTATCGACCTTGGACCTGAAGGCGGGGATAAAGGCGGAGAAATCGTTGCATTGGGAACACCTGAAGATATCGCCCAAAATAAAAAATCCTATACCGGATATTATCTGTATAAAACATTAAACAAATAAAATTGCCCTTATTGTCCACAAACACAATTATTCAATCGTACAGATATCTGAATCACAGGGACAGGCATCATCTATCTCGAAGGCATATGCAATTCTTGAGGCCTTTTCAAACAAGTTCTTATTAATCAGTTTAAATGAAAAAGATGATATATTTTTTTCTGCCTTTTCTCTATCTGGTAAATTTTCAAGCCCCGTTGAGATTACCTTTCCTGACTCCCCTTCAAGAATCTCAGCATCCTCACCATTTGTGATAACAACAATCGGGACTTGATAAGGTTTAATTATTCTTGATAATGCCAGGGTGGAAAGTCTCCTGGTGACAAGTGATCCTGGTGCATATTTTATCAGGACAATGGCTTTTCCCTGAAAATTGATCAAAAAATCAATTTTCATAACTGCCTTTTTTAGCCCTGCTACAACCTCAAGGGTTATATTGCTTTCAATATCTGTTTTTCCAAATTTTCCATCTATTACAAGCTTTTTGGCAATTTTCTGCCGGTATCTTTCATCAAGCGTGTCTGCTAAAACAGAACCCGTCAAAAAATCCTTTAGTTTTCCAAGCACCAGATGATGAGGATTTGATTGATTTTCCATTTATTCGATACCCTTTTTCAACATGAATAAAAAAACCTGACAATATCACAAATAATTATAATCTATTTTCTCATAGATCCTGTGGTATATATTTTTTTTCAGCCAATCCAAATGTTAAGGATCAAAAAAAAGTTTACAAGAGTTTAAAAAAATGGCTGATGGTTACAACACACAATCCTGATGTCTAGTTAATCAGGCATTTGGCGGATTTGGCAATGCTGCTATTTCTGCGTTGAAGAAAAAATAAAAACAAAAAGCCCTGACCATCGCAGTGATGATCAGGGCTTTTATTAAGTATTAATCTGGCAGCGTTCTACTCTCCCAAATTACCAGTCTTATTGCAGTACCATCGACGCTAAAGACCAAAATATATAATCGGGCCTTCCGTGTTCGAGATGGGAACGGGTGTGACCTCTTTGCTATAGCTACCAGATTAAATCGGGATCCTGGACTTTACCATTTAAAAACAAAAAAAGGTCCAAACCATAATGCAATATCATGGTTTGGACCTTTAAAATAAATGAACCGGCATCGTTCTACTCTCCCACACAGTCACCCATGCAGTACCATCGACGCCAAAGAGCTTAACTTCCGTGTTCGAGATGGGAACGGGTGTGACCTCTTTGCTATAGTCACCGGTTCAAACTATATAATCAGTTGCAGTAAATAATTAATGTGTCCGCATTAAAGCGTTCAAACCTGTCTGTGGAAAAAGTGGCTAAGCCTCACGACCTATTAGTACCAGTTAGCTGAACATGTTGCCATGCTTACACACCTGGCCTATCAACCTTGTAGTCTTCAAGGGGTCTTTAGTCTATA
>JAQICW010000706.1 GCA_027858355.1 Desulfobacula sp. | reverse complement strand
ATATACTTCTTCGAACTGGGAATCCATCATAGATGGATGTGGCCCAGGATTTTATTGACCATCTTTTTTTCAGGCAAGCCTATTATGATTTGTCTAAAGTAGGAAGGTTGAAAATGAATCATCGTCTTGGGATTGATACTAAGATTGATGTAAAAACCTTGCGAAAAGAAGATGTTCTGTTAACGGCGGCTACTTTGATTGAACTCAAAGATACTCAGGGAAAGGTCGATGATATTGATCATTTGGGAAATCGTCGTGTCCGGGCAGTGGGCGAGCTTCTTCAAAATCATTACAGGATTGGCCTTGTACGGATGGAGAGGGCTATTAAAGAAAAAATGAGCATGCAGGAAGTGGATGCCATGATGCCCCACGATTTAATTAATCCCAAGCCTGTTTCAGCGGTTGTCCGGGAATTTTTTGGTACCTCCCAGTTATCCCAGTTCATGGATCAGACCAACCCTTTGTCTGAAACAACACATAAAAGAAGGTTGTCTGCACTAGGACCCGGAGGGTTGACAAGGGAAAGGGCAGGGTTTGAGGTCAGAGATGTTCATCCATCCCATTATGGAAGAATCTGTCCCATTGAGACACCCGAAGGTCCCAATATTGGTCTGATTGTTTCGCTTTGCACCTATGCAAGGGTGAATGATTTCGGGTTTATTGAAACCCCTTTCAGGATTGCCAGCCAAGGAAATGCATCCAAGGAAATTAAGCATCTGACAGCCTTTGAAGAAAAGGAACATCCTATTGGTCAGGCAAATGCACCCCTTGACGGGGATGGTAATTTTATCAATCCTTTGGTTTCATCGCGAGTTGGCGGTGAATTCGAAATGATTGAAAATAAAGATGTAACATTCATGGATGTTTCACCAAACCAGTTGGTATCTGTGTCTGCATCCTTAATTCCGTTCCTTGAAAATGATGATGCCAACAGGGCGTTGATGGGATCGAATATGCAGCGCCAGGCAGTTCCGTTGATCAAGAGTGAAGCTCCTCTGGTCGGCACGGGAATAGAAGGTGTTGTTGCCAGGGATTCCGGCGTGACTATTGTGGCCGATTACGACGGTATCGTTGTTGATGTGGATTCCAAACGGATTGTTGTACGAAATAATGATACCGAAAGCAGTAATTTTGAAAAAGCGGTCTCTATATATGATTGCTCAAAATTTATCCGTTCTAATCAGAATACCTGTTTTAATCACCGCCCCATCGTTGTAAAAGGGGAAATTGTAAAAAAAGGCCAGGTAATTGCAGATGGACCATCCACCGAGATGGGAGAGCTGGCCCTTGGTAAAAATGTTACTGTCGCTTTCATGCCCTGGGATGGATACAATTATGAAGACTCCATCCTGGTGAGTGAGAGGCTGGTAAAAGATGGTATTTATACCTCTATTCATATTGAAGAATATGAAGTCCTGGCACGGGATACTAAATTGGGGAAAGAGGAAATTACCAGAGATATTCCCAACGTGGGTGAAGAAGCCTTAAAAAATCTTGATGAAAGCGGTATCATCCGACTGGGTGCTGAAGTTAAATCCGGGGATATACTTGTGGGTAAAATCACACCAAAAGGAGAGACACAGCTTTCCCCTGAAGAAAAACTTTTGCGGGCTATCTTTGGTGAAAAAGCAGGTGATGTAAAAGATACATCTCTTTGTGCGCCGCCGGGTGTGAAAGGTAAGGTTATTGATGCAAAGGTCTTTTCAAGAAGAGGCCTTACAAAAGATGATCGCACAAGACTTATTGAAGATGATGAAATTGAACGGTTTGAAAAAGATAGAGACGATGAAATTAAAATTATTTCTGATGTGGCACGGGAAAAAGTTGAGTCCATCCTTGTGGGCAAAAAACTCATTACAGATCTTGAAAAAACAGGTAAGATCCTGGTTAAATCCGGGACCAAGGTAAAAGCGGGGTCTTTATCAGGGATTCCAGTGCCTGTGCTTGTCAATGTTGCTGTTAAGGATGCAGTGGCTACTGAAAAAGTGCAAATTATATTAGAGAATGCCCAGGAACAAATTAAAAAGGCAAGAGAACAGTTTAACAGACAGGTATCCCGGTTTGAAAAAGGTGATGATCTTGCTCCTGGTGTATTAAAGATGATCAAAATCAGTGTTGCCATGGAAAGAGTTCTTTCTGTCGGTGATAAAATGGCAGGTCGTCATGGAAATAAAGGTGTTGTTTCAAGAATTTTAAGGGTGGAAGATTTACCGTACTTTGAAGATGGAAGACCGGTGGATATGGTACTCAATCCTTTGGGTGTCCCTTCTCGTATGAATGTTGGTCAAATATTGGAGATTCATCTGGGGCATGCCGCCTATGGCCTGGGCCAGCGAATTGATGAATACCTCAGTCAAATGAAGCTGGACAAATTAAGGAAAAAAGTCATCCAAATTTTTTCCATGACTGAAACTCAGAAGATGGATAAGAAAGAAGACACGCTTGTAAGTGATATTGAAAAGATGTCTGATAAAGAGCTTGTTAATTTTGCATCACTTTACAAAACCGGCGTGCATATGGCAACGCCTGTTTTTGATGGTGCCAGTGAGGATGAGATCAAACAGATGATTGATATGGCTGGATTTGATACATCCGGGCAAGCAGTGCTTTATGATGGCAGAACTGGTGAACCTTTTGATAAAGCGGTAACAGTTGGAGCCATGTATATGCTTAAGCTTCACCATTTGGTTGATGACAAACTTCATGCACGTTCCATTGGTCCTTATTCCCTGGTTACCCAGCAACCATTGGGTGGTAAAGCCCAATTTGGTGGACAAAGACTTGGTGAGATGGAAGTCTGGGCAATGGAAGCATATGGTGCTGCCCATGCCTTACAGGAATTTTTGACTGTCAAGTCCGATGATATGATAGGCAGAACTCGAATGTATGAAAAAATAGTAAAAGGCCAGAATGTTCTTGAGCCTGGAATGCCTGAATCTTTCAGGGTTCTTACCAAAGAATTGAATAGTCTGGGTTTGGACATGAATCTTTTAGAAGGAATTAAATAAGGAGAAGATTTTGGACAATATATATGATTTCTTCGCAAAACCAAAAGATCCTAAGATTTATACGGGCGTTCAAATAAGCCTTGCATCTTCAGACCAGATTAGAGAGTGGTCTCATGGTGAAATAAAAAAACCGGAAACAATAAACTACAGGACATTCAAACCTGAAAGAGACGGACTTTTCTGTGCAAAAGTTTTCGGTCCCACTAAGGATTATGAGTGCAATTGCGGTAAATACAAACGCATGAAACATCGCGGGGTTGTTTGTGAAAAATGCGGTGTTGAAGTGATTCAGTCAAAAGTGCGGCGGGAGCGAATGGCTCATATAGAACTTGCGGCTCCTGTCTCTCACATCTGGTTTTTAAAAAGTCTTCCCAGTAAAATTGGCAATGCACTTGATTTGACATTAAAAAACCTTGAAAAAGTTCTTTATTTTGACTCCTATATTGTCATTGACCCAAAAGATACAGGCCTTAAAAAACTTCAACTTTTGTCCGACGATCAATATTATGAAGCCCTGGAAAATTTTGGAGATGGGTTTGAAGCCGGCATTGGTGCAGAAGCGATATTGAAGCTGTTGCAGGAGATTGATCTTCAAGCCGTTCATGATGAGCTTAAAGAAGAGATCAGCCTGACCAAATCCGTTGCCAAGAAACAGAAGATGTCCAAACGTCTTAGAGTAATTGATGCGTTTTTGACATCCGGGATTGAGCCCACACGGATGATTATGACGGCCTGCCCCATCCTTCCTCCTGATTTAAGGCCTTTGGTGCCCCTTGAAGGCGGGCGGTTTGCCACATCTGATTTGAACGATTTATATAGAAGGGTATTAAACAGAAACAACCGGTTGAAAAGATTGGTTGATCTGAATGCGCCGGATATTATTGTCAGAAATGAGAAAAGGATGTTGCAGGAAGCTGTGGATGTTCTGTTTGACAATGGCCGCCATGGCCGAGTGGTTACAGGCACCAATAAAAGGCCGTTAAAGTCATTGAGTGATACGTTAAAAGGAAAACAGGGACGTTTTAGACAGAACCTTCTCGGTAAGCGTGTGGATTATTCCGGCCGTACGGTTATTACAGTTGGATCTGAGCTGCGGCTACATCAATGCGGTATACCTAAAAAAATGGCTCTGGAGTTGTTTAAACCGTTTATTTATAATTATCTTGAACAAAAAGGCCTCGTATCAACAGTTAAGAGCGCCAAGAAAATGGTTGAACGCGAGGAGAACGAGGTTTGGGATGCCCTTGAATCGGTTGTAAAAGAATATCCAGTGATGCTTAACCGTGCACCTACTCTCCATCGTCTCGGGTTTCAGGCCTTTGAACCCGTGTTAATCGAAGGTAAAGCGATTCAACTTCACCCTTTGGTTTGTCCTGCATTTAATGCAGACTTTGATGGTGATCAAATGGCGGTTCACGTACCTCTTTCTCTTGAGTCTCAGCTTGAGGCAAGGATCATGATGCTATCAACCAATAACATCCTGTCTCCTGCAAACGGTCAGCCGATAATTGTGCCAACCCAGGATATTGTTTTGGGTATTTATTACATGACCCGTGCCGTTCGGCTTCAAAAGGGCGAGGGGGTAATTTTTTCAGGTATTGAAGAAGTCAGACATGCATTTGACGCCAGTGAACTTGGCCTCCATGCCAAGATTAAAGTCCGAATTGATGGGGAAATGTACGATACCACCACAGGTAGGATTCTACTTTGGGAAACAATCCCTGGGGATACGCTTTTATCACTGACGAGAATCAGAACTCAAACCCTTGAGTATTGCGAAGCTGCAATGGAAGAATTAAAGACTGGAAAAGATTTTAACAAAGTTTTAGCAAAATATTCTGATGATGAAATTAAAAAAACCAAAGGGAAAACAGATTTTCTTACCAGAAAAGAATTTAAAAATCTGTTCCAGGTGTCTGAGATTGTCGTCGAACAACTCTATGGCTTGAAACAGGATCAGTTTACAGATGTCAGAAAAGTGGGGGATTATTATACCATATTTAAAGTGGATGAACGTAAAACCACCCTGCCCTTTGATCTGGTAAACAAGCTGATGGATAAATCTTCCATTGTAAAACTGATTGACTATGCATATCGTAATATAGGCTTGAAAGAAACGGTTATCCTTTCTGACCGGCTTAAGGATATCGGTTATAAATATTCTACTTTGGGGGGGCTTTCCATCTGCGTGGGTGACATGATTATTCCGGATGAAAAATGGGAAATCATTGCTAAAGCTGAAAAGAATATTGAAGATATAAAAGACCAGTATTCCGAAGGATTGATTACCCAGGGGGAGAAGTATAATAAAGTGGTAGATATCTGGTCGCTAGCCACGGATGATATTTCCAATGCCATGATGGAAGTCATGAAAAACCCTAAGGGCACCACGCATAAGGATGAACCGGAAGAATTGAATGCCGTTTATATTATGGCAGACTCAGGTGC
>JAQICW010000585.1 GCA_027858355.1 Desulfobacula sp. | reverse complement strand
GAAAAATTTGATTTATTGATAAACGGGTTGGAAACTAATAAAAAGTTATTGCAAAATATTCACAAGGCTAAACTTGCAGTTGAGACCATAATTCCTCCTGAGTCTTTATCCAACCCAGTAAAGCCTAAAAAGGAACTCACAATATTCCTATCATTTGTTTCCAGCCTTTTTATGTCAATTTTTTTTGTGTTTGTTTTTGAATATTTCAGAAAATATAACAAAAGAATGGGTATAAGCCATTAGATTTTAAAGGATTGGGAGAATCATTGAGCTATTTTAATTGGTGATCAAGGAGATACACAATTGGATTATTGTTTGAGAAATAAACGAATTTTAGTAACAGGTGCTTGTGGGACGGTGGGATCGGAATTATTACGAATTTTGTGTCAAGAAAACAAATACAACCCAAAAGAGGTCATAGGGATTGACAACAGTGAACAGGGTCTCTTTTTCATGGATCAACAATATCTTGTTGATGACCGCATAAGGTTCTATCTTGCAGATTTGAGAGACAGTACAAAAATTAATCGGATTATGGAGGGCATAGATATTGTTTTTCATGCTGCTGCCTTAAAACATGTGGTGCTTTGTGAAAGGTCCCCTTTTGAAGCAGTTCAAACCAATATCCATGGCGTTCAGAACATTATTACGGCTGCCATTGAAAACAACGTGGGAAAAGTTATCTTTACAAGTTCGGATAAGGCAGTCAACCCCACCAATGTGATGGGAACAAGCAAACTCATGGGTGAACGTCTGGTAACTGCGGCAAACAGTAACCACTTCAGCCGTGAAATAATCCTTGCATCCACCCGTTTCGGCAATGTGTTGGGATCAAGCGGATCAGTCATTCCGATTTTTCACAAGCAGATTGAAAAGGGTGGCCCAGTCACTCTTACCGATAGAAGGATGACCCGGTTCGTTATGAGCATCAGGGATGCAGCACAACTTGTAATAGATTCTTCTGTAATTGCCCAGGGAGGAGAAGTGTTTATTACAAAAATGCCTGTTATATGTATTGCTGATCTTGCTCAAGTGATGATCGAAGAGCTTGCTCCCTTATATGGTTATAGTCCGGGTAATATTGAGATTATTGAGATCGGTACAAAACCAGGGGAAAAGCTTTATGAAGAACTCATGAATGATGAAGAAACCCGCCGTGCAGTGGAGCTTGAACAATATTTTTCTGTTCTCCCGGCATTTAGAGGTCTTTATGCTGATATCCCGTATGATTATGATGGCATCCTTTCTGAAACCGTCACAAATCCGTATGTTTCATGTGATGAAGCGCCATTGACCCATGATGAACTCAGGAATTTTTTAAGTTCCAACCATCTTCTTAATATGGTAAATAGTCAAGAGAACCATCCAGACCAACGCTATTGGCCCGGAGATAAATAGGAGGGTAAATTTATGAGAGTCTTTATTGCAGGGGGAGATGGCTATCTCGGATGGCCGACGGCTATGCATCTTTCTGCCAATGGTTATGAAGTTGCTGTTGCAGACAATTATCTCAGAAGAGAGATGGCAATTAAGGAAGATGTTGAACCCTTATATAACGTTCCCAACCTGGCTGAGAGGATCAGGATATGGAAAGAGAAAACTGGGAAAAGTATAAAAATATATATTGGAGATCTTACCGATTGGCAGTTTGTTTCAAAGATATTCAATGAATTCCAGCCGGAAGCAATTATTCATTATGCAGAACAGCCGTCAGCACCATATTCTATGCTGAATCGTGATGCTGCTTTATTGACTTTGAACAATAATCTCAATGTAACTGCCAATATCATTTTTGCCGTTAGAGAGTTTACGCCGGACGCACACATAATTAAGCTTGGAACGATGGGTGAATATGGAACACCTAACATTGATATAGAAGAGGGCTGGATTGATATAGAGCACAATGGAAGAAAGCACAAATTCTTGTATCCCAGGCAGGCTGGAAGTCTTTACCACACTACCAAGATAATGGATACAGATCTTTTATGGTATTATGTGAGGATGTGGGGTCTTAAGGTTACAGATCTTATGCAGGGTCCTGTTTACGGTATATTCACAGAAGAAAATCAAGGAGACGAACTATTATTACCCTTTTTTAGTTACGATGAATTATTCGGTACTGTATTGAACCGATTTGTTGTACAAGCAGTGGTCGGTTATCCGTTAACTGTCTATGGAAAAGGCGGACAGACCAGGGGATATTTAAATATAAAAGATACGTTGAATTGTGTTAACCTCTCTCTTGAAAATCCTGCTGATAAAGGCGAACTTCGGATATTTAATCAATTGACCGAAACATTCAGCGTAAATGAACTGGCAGAAAGAATATTAAATGCTGGTCAGAAAATTGGATTGGATGTTAAAATAAAAAACCTTGAGAATCCGCGCAAAGAGATGGAAGAACATTATTACAACCCAGTCCATACTGGATTGGTTGAATTAGGTCTGAAACCGAATTTATTGACAGATGAGGTGATGGTAGAAATGATGAATTTTGTTATAAAATATAAGCACAATATTGCAGAGTATAAAATATTCAGAGGAACAAAATGGGATTAAAGTGGCTGATAACAGGCGGATGCGGTTTTATTGGCAGGAATTTAGTAAAAAATCTTATAGATGAAGGTGGACATTATATAAGAATCGTCGACAATTTAAGCGTGGGAACCAAGCACGATCTTTCTCAGGTGTGTCGTTTTAACGAGATTTCCGGGCAAAATTATTCCTTTGATACCTCTTGTGCTATAGTTGATCTGATTGTAGGGGACATCCTGGATGTAGATCTTGCCGTCAAAATAACAAAAAATATTGATGTAATTGTTCATTTGGCTGCCAATACCGGAGTCGGGCCTTCAGTGGAAAATCCTCGCAAGGACTGTGAAACAAATATTATTGGAACACTCAATTACCTTGAAGCCGCTCGTTCAAATTCTGTGAATCGATTTGTTTTTGCCTCAAGCGGGGCACCTGCTGGTGAGTGTGAGCCCCCAATACATGAAGAGTTGCCAGCTCACCCCGTATCTCCCTATGGTGCCAGCAAGCTTGCTGGAGAAGGGTATTGCTCCTCGTATTTTAGAACATTTGGAATAGAAACTGTAGCACTGCGTTTCGGAAATGTTTATGGCCCTTTATCATCCAATAAAGACAGTGCTGTTGCAAGATTTATTAAAAAAATTCTTAACAACGAAACCCTTGAAATATACGGTGATGGGAATCAGACCAGGGATTTTATCTATATCCAGGACCTGATAAACGCGATTCGCCTTGCAACAGATACAAAGGCCATAGGCGGTGAGATTTTCCAGATTGCTACGGCGAGAGAAACTACAATTAATGAAATTGTCCAGTTATTGTCCTCTTTTTTTTCGGGCAAGGGTGTAGAAAATATTTCCATAAAAAAAGTAGATCCCCGTCTTGGAGATGTTAAAAGAAATTTTTCAGATACAACAAAAGCAAAACAATTCCTTGGCTGGTATGCAAATACTGTTCTTAGCGAAGGGTTGGCAGTGACAACTGAATGGTTTATAGATCAAAATAGCAAAAAGTGAAAAGAAAGATAATATAAACGTATGTCAAATCTTAGAATAATTGGCGTTATTATTGGCATTATTGGTATCCTTTTAAGTTTTCGGCTTTTTAGAGGACAAAAATGGAGTCGTCAAAATTTTATATTTATGTTGTCCATCAGCCTTTCCCTTGCATTAATCTCTTGGGAACCGGATATTGTGAACAGTATTCAGGGAATATTAAATCTGGAAATGGCGAAAAGAAGCCGACTTTTAGCTTTATTGATTACCTCCACCATCATTCTTTGGTTTGTCATTATTTATGACCGGAATATTCTGTTTAAGCACTCAATTCAGTTTGATCAGCTTGTCAGGGCTTTTTCTCAGTCTCAAACCACTGAGAAACTTATTCACAGGCTGAAACAATGTGATATCTGTATTCTGATGCCTGCCTTTAATGAATCAGAGAACTTATATAAACTGCTTGACACGATCCCTGATCAAATTGCAGGGAAACAAATTGATGTCCTTGTTGTTGATGACTGCAGCGAGGACAACACCAGTGAAGTGGTAAAGCAAAAAGGCTATAATGTAGTCCGGAATCCAATAAACCGGGGCGGCGGGGCAGCTCTGAGACTGGGATATGACATGTTAATGCAAGCGGGTGTGAATATTTGTGTCACAATGGATGCAGATTGTCAGCACAATCCAGATGAAATCGTTCCTCTTATCAAACCTATAATAAATGAGACTGCCGATATCGTTATTGGTTCTCGTATACTTGGTAACTTTGAAAAAGATAGCCTTTTCAGGCTTTCAGGGGTTTATTTTTTTAGTTTTATTGTCACTTCATTAACTGGTTTAAAGATTACAGATCCTTCAAGTGGTTTCCGGGCATTTAACCTTCAAAAATTAAATGCTGTATCCCTATATGAAGATCAGTACCATACCAGTGAATTGATCATCAAAGCTGCGAAAAAGGGGTTGAAAATTGTTGAAGTACCCATAACAATATTCAAAAGAAAGCATGGTCAAAGTAAAAAAGGTAAAGACTGGAAATATGGGCTTTATTTTGCAAAGACTATATTCAAAAGTTGGTGGAGATAAATAAACTTGTACATATTCCTTGAACGCTTTGTTGAATTTTATCATACAAGATGGCATGTGGCAGAAAAATATTATTATGAAAGTTTAGAATATGATTATGAGGTCATGGTAAATGAATGATGAGTCATTTGTTTTTATTGTAGGTTCACCAAGATCGGGTACAACAGTTCTTGGTACTATTTTTGACAGGCATAAAGATATATCCCAATGGTATGAACCCTATTTCATATGGGACAAGTATTTTCGGAATGCAGAAGATGACGAAAGAAACAAAAAAGATGCAACCCCTCTTGTCAAGGCATATATGAGAAAGATGTTCGGTACGTATAGGACCAAAAGAGGCACCCAACTGGTGGTGGATAAATCTCCACGAAATAGCCTGAAAATTCCGTTTATTCTGGAAATTTTCCCCAACGCAAAATTTGTTCACATATTGAGAGACGGGAGAGATACAACCCTATCCATTAATAAAGAATGGAAAAAAAGACTGGCAATTGCAGGAACGGGAGGGAATCGGGCCTCTTTTGATTATCAAAGGTCGGCCAAAGTAATCAATAAGTGGTTGAACAGACAGCCCTACATGATAGACAGGGTTAAAGCTTTCTGGTTTGAGACGCATGGCAATGTCTTGAGTAAGAAAAAACATCTGAACAGACTTCGCTGGAATGGTGATGTGGGATGGGGACCTAGATTCAAAAACTGGACTGATATTTATAATGAATCTTCCATGCTTCAATTTAATTCGCATCAATGGGTGAACTGTGTTAAGCGGATCAATGAAGCCTGGACGAATATTCCTGAAAAGAATAAGATAGAAATTAGATATGAAGACCTTATAACACAACCTGACAAGACTCTTGAAGCCTTATTTACTTTTATGCAGCTTGGTTATAATCATACGTTCTTGTCTTCAATCCCAAAATTAAAAAGGGATAATTTTAATAAGTGGAAAAAAGAATTTGCGTCTTCCGAACTGTCTGAAATTAATCCCATACTTGACCCTATGTTGTCATCTATGGGCTATCAAATCTGATCTACCTGCAAAATAAATGCAAAAGCAAATTACACTGTCTATAAAGCTTCTCTCTTCTTTTTTGTTGATTTTTTATTTGGCAATTAAGGTGGACTGGGAACAGCTTTCCAGAAGTTTTGTAAATGTTAATATTATTGACTATGTAATATCTGTTGGATTTGCTGTGGTGGTTTCCTGTACCCTTGCACAAAAGTATTATGTCCTGCTCAAAGGTTCGAATATAAACAAAACTTTTTCTTCATTATTAAAAATTAATTTTATCAGTCGGTTTTATGCGCTATTTTTGCCTTCAGCGGTTGGCCGGGAGGCTGTCAGGTGGTTAAAAGTAACAAAAAACAAAACCGGGCGTTCTTTTTTCTTTTTTACAATAGTATACGAAAGAATGACCTCTTTTATTGTGATACTTTTATTTGGTATCCTTCCTTTTTATTTGCAATCTGCATATCCAGAGGCTGTTGAAATTCTAAAAGTCAGATTATTACCATTGTTAATTTC
>JAQICW010000542.1 GCA_027858355.1 Desulfobacula sp. | reverse complement strand
GGTCTCAGCTTTGATACAGCAAAAGAACATTTTACAAAACTTAAAAAAGAAAAAAAAATAATACGAATCGGTGGGCGAAAACAAGGCTTTTGGGAAGTATTAGAAAATTAGTATTTTTTCCTTTGTGCCTTAGTGCCTTTGTGCGAGAAAAAAAATGAATCAAAATGACATACGCTGGAAGCAACGGTTCGAAAATTATAAAAAAGCCTTGAATCAATTACGGGAAGCAGTTTCATTATATAATCAAAAAACCTTATCCAATATTGAATGTCAGGGATTTATCAAAGCCTTTGAATTCACCCATGAACTGGCTTGGAAAGTAATGAAGGATTATTTTCAGTATCAAGGCAATAATCTTATCATGGGCTCCAGGGATGCAACTAGAGAATCTTTCCAAACCAGGATGATTTTAGATGGTGAAGGTTGGATGGATATGATAAAGGCTCGCAACAGTGCAGTTCGTACATACGAAGAAGCCATGGTGGATGAGATCATCCTGAAAATTGTTAATACCTACTTTGACCTTTTCATTGATTTTGAGAAGGTCATGGATAGATTATACAATGAATAGCGTCAACCAGAGTACCTATATATTTGACTCGCACAAAGACACTAGGCCACCAAGAATATGAATGAAAATGAAATTGGAAAAATAGTTGTAGATTGTGCAATTCACCTTCATAAAAAACTCGGTCCCGGCCTTCTTGAAACTGTCTATGAAGTGTTACTTGCACATGAACTTGAATCAAGGGGATTGAAGGTAGATCGGCAGGTATCTATTCCCATAGAGTACAATGGAATAAAATTTAATGAAGGATTCCGGGCAGATATTATCATTGATCAAAAGGTTATTTTGGAACTGAAATCAGTTGAAACAACAACAAAAGCTCATAAAAAACAGGTTTTGACTTATTTAAAACTAACAGACCTGAAACTCGGCTTTTTACTGAATTTTGGCGAATCCCTTATGAAAGATGGTATCACTCGATTAATTAACGGAACTATTCAATAAAAATCCTTTGTGCCTCCGTGTCTTTGTGCGAGAAAAAAATGCAATTAAACATCAAAACCACCCAAAACTGGGACAACTACGTCCTAAGCCACCCCTCAGGTACCATTTTCCATTTAACAGCCTGGAAAAATGTCATAGAAAAAACCTTTAACCACAAAAGCACCTACTTAACTGTTGAAAACCAAGACAAACTTTGCGGTATATTCCCCATGTTTGAAATAAAAAGCCTGCTGTTTGGTCATTTCTTCATCTCCATACCCTTTGCAGAAATAGGCGGCCCCCTTACTGACAGCCCCGACATTGAGCAGTCTCTGATAAAAAAAGCATCAAAAATAACACAATCACACAACGCCCAATACCTTGAAATCAGGAACAGAAACAAAATACCAGGCCTTAAAACCAAATCCCTGTACTATAATTTCAGGAAAGAAATATTTCCGGACCATGATGAAAATCTCAAAGCCATACCCAGAAAATCAAGGGCCATGGTGCGAAATGCCATCAAGAAAAATCTGGTTTCTGAAACAGGGCACCATCTTTTACCAGAATTCTATAAAATACTGGCATTAAACTATCACAGGCTTGGAACACCCATATTCCCAAAGAAATTTTTCAAAAACTTTCTGTCAGAATACAAAAAAAATGCAGACATTCTTCTTATAAAAACCGAAAAAAATGAACTGGCCGCAGCCGTCCTGTTTTTCATCTTCAAAGATCAGATGATCCCTTACTATGCAGGATCTGACTTCACCTTCCGACAACTTGGCCCCAATGATTTTTTATACTGGGAACTAATGAAACTGGCCGTTGAAAAAAAATGCACAATTTTTGACTTTGGCAGGAGCAAAGAGGGCACAGGCTCCTTTAGTTTTAAAAAACACTGGGGGTTCAAACCCCAACCCCTTGCCTATCAATACCATCTTGCAAAAGCCAGGGACATCCCAAACCTGAGTCCTGCAAACCCAAAGTATAAAAAAAAGATCCAAATGTGGCAGAAAATGCCTCACACACTGACAAAACTTTTAGGCCCGTTAATTTCCAAAAACCTCGCCTGAACTAAACATTTAATCAGCATGCCCAAAAAGGAACGATTGGAAATAGCAAGATTTATTTTATTTTTGGATAATCGATCTTTAGAGGCTGATGTTGAGTCCGCATGGGAAAGTGAAATTATTAATAGAATGTGTGCTGTGGATGAAGGAACAGCAGTGGGTATTGACTTTGACAAAGCACTAAAAGAAATTGAAAAACGATTTGAACGATGAAAGTGATAATACTTGCGATTGCTCATGGCTATCGGAAACCACAATATTGGATTATGAGAAAAAATAGCAGGATCTGACAAATATTTTCCACTCTTTTGGATCTCTAACCCTTTGTGCCTTAGTGTCTTTGTGCGAGAATAATCTTGAAAAATAAAATCCTATACCTCTGCCACAGGATCCCATACCCTCCCAATAAAGGAGACAAAATAAGATCCTTTAACGAGATAAAATTCCTCTCCCAAGAAAACACCATTGACCTTATTACCCTTGCAGATGATCCAAAAGACCTGAAATATGCACAAAACCTCAAAAAATATTGCCACCAGATAAAAGTTTTCCCATTAAACAAAAAACTTGCAAAAATCAAAGGTCTTTTAAGCCTCATATCAGGCCAAAGCATATCCCAGGGATATTTTTACCAAAGAGAATTTCAAAACACATTCAACAATTGGATCAGTTCAGAACAATACGATGCCCTTATTTGCTTTTCATCACCCATGGCAGAATATGTGTTTAAGTCCCCTAAAAAATTACCCAATACCCTAATCATGGATTTCTGCGATCTTGATTCAGACAAATGGAGTCAATACGCCCTAAAAACAAAATTCCCTCTAAACATAATTTATAAAAAAGAAGCCTCAAGACTGCTGCAGTTAGAGAAAAAAATCAATAAAACCTTTAATAAATCAATCTTTGTATCCCATAAAGAAGCAGATCTTTTCTTAGCATATTACCCCGGCGCCAAAGATATCCAGGTCATCTCCAACGGCGTTGACTCCCATTATTTTGATCCTGAAAAAACAAAAATTTCCCAGATCTTTCCATCTCCCATGCTGGTATTTTCAGGTGCCATGGACTATTATGCAAATATTGACGGAGTCCTCTGGTTTGCCAAAGAAATCCTGCCGGAAATTAAAAAAAAAATCCCTGAGATCAAATTCTATATTGTCGGCAGCAATCCTGATCCAGGTGTGAAAGCCCTTGAAAAAGATCAGTCCATAATTGTTACAGGCTTTGTCAAAGATATCAGAGAATATTATAAAGCAGCGGATATTTGCATTATCCCCCTTCGCATCGCAAGGGGCGTTCAAAACAAGGTCCTGGAAGCCATGTCCATGGGAAAAGCTGTAGTAGCCACATCATTCGCTGTCCAGGGCATCCATCCTGATGTCAAAGATGTCCTTGAAATTGAAGATGATCCTCAAAAATTTGCCGACAAAGTGTGCGAACTTGTGACGGATAATAAAACTAGAAAAAAAAATCTGACAACCACAGCACGCGACTTTGTTTTACACCATCACAACTGGAATAAAAATCTTGAAAACCTTTTTGGTATGAAATATTACAATGACAATAGATCGAGACACATTGAATCAATTAGATTTTAAAAAAATAGATAACCTGATTAATCATGGAGAAAACAGCTCTGTAGAATTCAAATTGCAGGAAGCGCATCCTGATTCTATTGCTAAAGAAATCACAGCATTTGCAAATACCCAAGGTGGTACCATCCTTCTAGGAGTTGATGATGCAGGTGCAGTTATCGGGATCGACAACTCCAAAAATTGGGAAGAATGGATAGCTAATATTGCCAGAAATAATATAGTCCCTTCAATACATGTGTCATATAATAAAATAGACATAAAAGGAAAATATATTGGTATTGTAGAAGTCCCAAAAGGACAAGATAAACCATATCAGACTTCCAGAAATTATTATTTTATAAGGATAGGGTCCACAAGCAGAGCTGCCACCCAGGGTGAATTAATGAGGATGTTTCAACATGCGGGAATGTTTCATTATGACCTTATAGGGTTAGAAAAGACATCCATAAAGAATTTAAATATTTCGCAAATATCATCCTATTTTCAAAGATATGACATAGACATAAATGAAGAAGAAAATCTTGAAACACTGCTGATTAATACTGATATCATCACCTCAGAAGGAAATACATCCGTTGCCGGATTACTTGTTTTTGGAATTCACCCTCAGAAATTTCTCATGAATGCAAGCATAAGCTACGCACATTTTGCAGGAACAACCCTGAACGATGATTTAATAGATAGACAGGTGATTGAGGGGACATTGGATTTTCAGATTGATACTGCCCTTGCTGTTATTACACATAATATTAAAGAGCCTTCAAAAATTGAGAAAGCCAAGAGAGTTATTACATCAAAAATGTATCCTGGAAAAGTTTTTAGAGAACTTCTTGTTAACGCCTGCATCCATAGAAACTATGCAATCTATGGATCCAGAATAAGAATCCTGCATTTCCAGGACAGGATAGAGTTTATAAGCCCGGGCAGACTTCCAAACACGGTTACAATTGAAAAATTAAAAAGCGGTGTCTCCTATGCCACAAACCCGGTGATTTTAAAATTTATGGAAAATCTAAGATATATAGATAAACTGGGCAGGGGGATTCCAATGGTTTGCCTTGAAGCAAAAAAGATGGGATTTGAACCATTTTTTGAGGAAACAGGGGAAGAATTCCAGGTGACCCTGCCTTTAATTTAGCTTTTGTTTAACACCATCCCAATTTGCATAAAAATCTTTGTGCCTTCGTGTCTTTGTGCGAGAATAAATGACCCGGCCATATCCCCGCACCATATGAGTTATAAAGTCTTAAAATGAAAATACTCCACATTCTTGATCACAGCCTACCCCTTCACAGCGGCTATACCTTCAGGAGCCAGAATATATTCAAGGCCCAGAAAAATATGGGATATGACCCCATTGTTCTGACCTCTTCAAAGCATGAAGCAAACCTTAAAAAAGAGAGTCCTTTAAAAGAGACGATTCACAACATAAAATATCACAGAACCGGTCCTGCAAAAACGCTTTTTTTTCCAATGCTCTCAGAGCTTCACCTGATGCACCGCCTTTACAAAAGAATAATTCAGGTGGCTTCAACTGAAAAACCTGATATTATCCATGCACATTCTCCGATTCTCAATGGAATTCCAGCAATCCGGGCTGCCCGTAAACTCAATATCCCGGTGGTATATGAAATAAGAGCTTTTTGGGAAGATGCCGCTGTTGATCATGGAACCTATGAGGAAAACTCCTGGAAATATAAATTCACCCAATTTCTTGAAACCAGTGTTTGTAAACGAGTAGATCATATTTGCATACTCTGCAACGGCCTGAAAAATGATTTGATTAAAAGAGGTCTCCCTCAAAATAAAATTACACCGGTTTTTAACGGCATAAATCCCGATGACCTAAAACCGGTTCCCCCGGATGAAGAGTATTTAAAAAAATGGCATCTTCAAAATAAAAAGGTGATAGGCTTCATCGGCTCATTTTATAGATATGAGGGCCTTGACCTCCTTGTCCATGCATTCTCAAAAATAGCAAAACAACATAAAGATTCAGTGCTGCTTCTTGTGGGAGGAGGGGAGATGGAGGAGGAACTTAAGGCTATTGCAGAAAAATCAGGGATTAAAGATAAAGTCTTGATGCCCGGTAGAATACCCCATGAAAAAATTGCCGGCGTATATTCTTTGATTGATATTCTTGCATATCCACGCTATTCCATGCGCCTTACCGAGCTTGTAACTCCCTTAAAACCCCTTGAAGCCATGGCAATGGGCAAAGCCTTTGTTGCCAGTGATGTGGGCGGCCATAAAGAGCTGATCCAGGATGAAAAAACCGGACTCCTTTTCCAGGCAGGAAATGAAGACGCCCTCGTTGATCGTCTTCTAAAACTTTTAGATAACCAGAACCTAAGAGAAATCATTCAATCTAACGGAATAAAATGGGTAAACGAGAATCATACCTGGGAAAGGACAACTGCAGTCTATAAAAAAATATATAGGATAATCAATGAACCCAAATCTCCCCAATAGTGGTTTCTGCATTAACCATTGATGATCCTTCACATTCAGATTATGAAAAAAGGTTGGTTTTAATCGGAACATCTTATAAAAATAGAATTTTGGTTGTCATTCATACAGAAAGAAACGATAAAATCAGGATAATAAGCGCAAGAAAGGCCACCAAAAAAGAGAGGGAAAATTATGAGTCCAATATCTAAAGATTCAAATATGATGGAAGAATATGATTTTAGTAAAGGGATACGTGGTAAGTATTCAAAACGTTTTACAGAAGGAACGAATGTTGTAGTTATTGATCCTGATGTTGCTGAATACTTTTTTAATACTAAAGCAATCAATGATGCATTAAGATCAATAATTCCAGTTATCCAACAAAATGTAAAAAGAATTGCTGAAAAAAAGCATTGAGATCTAAAAAAAACTTTGTGACTTTGTGTCTTTGTGCGAGACCAAACATACTCCTAATCAAAACATAGAAATAATGATTGATCGAACATAAATGAGCCCAATAACGATAGCCGATCATAGAACTGACCCCAGGCAAAATCCTTAAAATGCAG
>JAQICW010000494.1 GCA_027858355.1 Desulfobacula sp. | reverse complement strand
AGATAATTTTTGAAATAAAGACCTATCAATTTTTTATATTATAAATAATAATGGGGAAGAATGCCTTCTGATGCTGATGCTGGTTCATATAATTTAATGATAGCTGATAAAATAATATTCTCCCCAAACACAAAATATGCGGTTCTATTATGATTCAAAAAATCAGAAGAATGCTCCAGCTATTATGCAATTGCTGAAAGACTTTAAGAGTGATCCATATAGCTACTATCCTACAATTTTAATTTTCATCCAGCACTTCACGTATCTTCTGGGCAAGATCCTTCATCACAATAGGCTTAAATAAAAAACCCTTAATACCCAATGATGCCGCCTTTTCTTCGGACATGTTTTCACTGAACCCTGTGCAAAGCAATACGGGAATACCATGGCGTATTTTAGTCAGTTCAACTGATAGTCGATCTCCAGGCATATTTGGCATTGCCATATCAGTTATGACCAGGTCAAATTTATTGGGACTATCACGGAAAGTTTCAAGCGCTTCAAGGCTGCTGGTACGTGAAGTGACCTGATACCCCAACCGCTCCAGCATTTGTTTTTCCATTGTAAGGATCGCTTCTTCATCATCCACAAGGAGGAGCTTTTCAGTACCGCCTTGGATTTGTGCTTTTGAGGTGGTTGCCTGTTTTTCAGAAAGGCTTTTTTCCACGGGCAGATAAACATGAAACTCAGTTCCTTTTCCAGGCTCACTATATACATGGATAGCTCCCCCCATAGCGACAACGATGCCATGCACCACTGAAAGTCCCATTCCGGTGCCCTTGCCTATTGCTTTGGTGGTAAAAAACGGGTCAAAGATTT
Source organism: Desulfobacula sp. (assembly GCA_027858355.1). The sequence continues at coordinate 3,574 of JAQICW010000494.1, read as the reverse complement.
TATCTGTTAAATTTTTATCCATGCCCATCCCTGTATCAGCCACTGTCAGCCAGGCATAAACTCCAGGTGCCATATTTGGATTAATTAGATCAAGTGTTCCGAATTCCATTTCTTTCAGGCTTACTTTCAATTCCCCGCCTGTGTCTTTCATTGCATGGTAGGCATTAGTTGAAAGATTCATTACAATCTGATGAATTTGTGTGGGATCAGCTTTAATTAGACCACAGTCAGGATTGATATCCTGTATAATTTCAATTGTTGTGGGAATGGAAGACCTGATAAGCTTTAATGCTTCCTTGATGATCGGCTGCATCTTCATCAATATTAATTCATGGCTCTCTTGGCGAGAAAATGTGAGGATCTGTGTTACCAGGCTCTTGGCTCTCAAGGCACTGGTATAAATCTGGTTAAGACTTTTTCGGATTGGACTGTCTTCAGGGGTATTCATTAAAAGTATCTCAGCATACCCTAAAATTGGGAAAAGAATGTTATTAAAATCATGGGCAATGCCACCGGCAAGGGTTCCGATGGATTCCATTTTTTGTGCTTGCTGAAGTTTGGCTTCCAGCGATATCCGCTCAGTTACGTCTTCGACCATTTCGATGGCGGCCGTCACTTTGCCTTTTGCATCCAAGATGGGTGACGAGACGATGCGGTAGTTTCGGGGGCCGTCCGCCGTTGGCTTGACGGATGTGGCTTCATGCACTTTGCCGTCTTGAAACGTCCTGCACGTCGGGCAGTAAACGCAGATCTCATCACGGGGCGGGTTGTTGAAGGCACGGTAACAAATCGGGTGCATGCTCGGATCGATGTCTGGAAACCACATATGCATCTGGCGGTTCAGTTCAAGTATCTCCATTGTTGGACTGATCAGTGACACCCCTATAATAATGTTGTCCGCCATAGAGTGAAATTTCTCATTGCTTTCACGAAGAGATTCCTCCGCCTGCTTGCGCTCGGTGACATCACGGACATTAAATTGAACTAAACTTGCCTTGTCGACCATATATATATCAGCATAAAAAGCATGCTCGCCCTTGGGTTGTATCAAAACATCATTGTGATGAATAATGCCATCCTTATTCAATTTTTGTAATATATCTTGAATATAGTCATCTACAAGCGAAAATCCAATATCCTTAAGCTTTTTTCCAATGCACTCCTTTTTGGTATACCCCAACATCTCTGTGATGGATGGATTGACATGGGTTATGTTTCCTTTGCGTTTTTCGAGAAGCAATATCCCGTCATCTGCGGTCTCAAAAAGGCGCCTGTAGCGCTCTTCAGACTCTTCTAACAAGCCTTCCAATAGCTTGCGATCGGTAATGTTCTCAATGGCCAGGAGGATGATCCGTTCCTTACCCATCGCTCGTTCAATCTGCCGGGCATTCAACAGCATTATGCGCCTGCCAATGGTAGCAAAATCGTGTTCAACCTCATATTTGTCAAAACTGGTCTTTTCGGGAAGGATGGTTTCCAGTAGTTCCCTCAGCTTGGGGATATCCCACTGTTTGTTGCCCAGGTCATAGATAATCTGCCCAATAGTCTCTTCAGGTTTTACTTTAAATGAATAATAGAAACTTTGGTTTGCTAAAATAACCTTCAGATCCGAATCCAGCACCAAAAGGGGCGCATGTATTGTCTCTACAATATCTTCGAATATCTTGTCCATCAGGGTACCCTCCTCCACACAAAATCTATTTGAAAAGTAGAATTTTAATAACAATTTTAACAATAAGGGCAAATTTAGTTTACAACATATTGTGGTGAAAGACAAATAAAAAACGATAAAGCAAATTTTTTTCTGTAAATTGCCGGGTCAAGTTCCTTTTATGCCAAACGACTTTTGTTAATATCTTTCATTGAACACCACAAATTTTGTAACTACGTTCCAGGATAAATCAAGAAAAAAATTGGTTCCTCCCCTGCGGGGTCCCTCCCATTTTTTTCTTGACTGATCCTTCCACTTCGTTATGTTTTTTGTGGGGTTCAAAGAAAATTTTTGATTGGGGGAGGACAACATCAGTAATCCTCCTTGGGAAGATATCTTTTCCCCGTTTCCCATTCTTCACTGGTCTCTGATAAAATGGCACTTACAAGCCTCAGAAGCGATGCTTCATTGGGAAAAAGTGTCGCTACCCGAGTCCTGCGCTTGATTTCCCTGTTCAACCTTTCAACCATGTTGGTGGATCGTAACTTTTTCCTTTGATTTTCCGGTAAAACAAATACGGCAAATCCCTCAGGGATATTGGTTTCCATCCATTCTGATAGCTTTGAAGCTGTTTTCTTGTATTTCTCGACGATCAAATCCAGCAGCCTTTGGGCTTCTGACTTGTCGGGAGCATTAAAATATTCCGGATATCATTGGCAACTCCCTTACACATATCCATTTTTGGAACATATTGGACTGCATTCCTTTGTAAATGTACCTGACAGCGCTGCCAGGGTACACTTGTGAAAACAGATGTTAATGCAGATTTTAACCCGCTATGATCATCACTGGTAATCAGTTGTACACCATGAAGGCCTCTCTTTTTCAGACCCAATAGAAACTTGCGCCAATGGACCTCTGCCTCACTCAATGACACGCTGGTCCCAAGTACCGTTCTCTTCCCATCTTCCATCACACCGGTAGCAACCAAAACCGCACAGGAGAGAACCATGCCGTCCTGGCGAACTTTTTCATATCTGGCATCCAACTGGAGATATTTTATACGGCCTATTGGTCTGTATCCTCCATTTTTCAAGTTCTTCGTCCAAAAGCTTTGAAGCATTGCTGACCTGGGTGCTGCTGATTTCAAGTCCGCATAATTTTTTAAGGACTGAGGTGACCTTTCGAGTTGATACTCCCTGGACATACATTTCTGCCATTGCAAGCGTCAGTGCCTTTTCACTGCGGATTCCTTTTTCCAAGGCCGAGGGATAAAACTCGACATTTCCACGAACCTGGGGAATATTCAAATGAAGCTTACCCAACTTGGATAACACCGATTTGTTCTTGAATCCATTGGCATACCCCATCCTGCTTTCCGTACGCTGCCAGGGTTGAGCATTTAAGGCCGAAGATCTTTCGACTTTCATCGCTTCATTGATAAGGATTGAGACTGCTTCGCCCAATCCTTCCATTCCATCTGAATTTATTATTTCAAAAATTGTTCGAATTACTGTATCCTCTTTTTGCTGGGTCATGCTTTTGCTCCTCTTGTTTTTACTTGGTGGTTTAAATAAAAAGGAACTTTAAGTTTTGACCCAGCATTTTCAACCCCAGGAATACAATTCCTGCTGGTTTGCTGGAAAATGAATTTACAGAAACACGCTTACACTATTTAAAAAACCAGATCGGATATTCCAATATATGTGAAAAGGCATTATCAAATTGTTCAGAATGCCCATGAAGCTTTATTGGAGTTATGTTGCGAGTGGGTTTAACCCTCTAAAATAATAGCAAAATTTGATTTTCTGGCTGTAAATCGATATTGTCTTTAAATTCAATGGGTTAGGACGTATTTTAAAAATTCTTAAAAAAACTGGCAACATAATATTTTGTCTTAATACGTAGGTCACTGTGTCTGGC
>JAQICW010000445.1 GCA_027858355.1 Desulfobacula sp. | reverse complement strand
TGGCAGCCTTGGAAACCACCTGTTTGCCGGCACGGGATTCTTCTGGCACAAATACCAGTATGTCATCCTCTATATTGGCCACACATCCAAGCCTGAATCCTTTTGCCCGGTTTTCAGGGTTAATGAATTTTGATTCAAGTTCATCCTGCCAGGGCGTGACATGATCTATTGAAGACTGGATATTATATTTTTCAAAATGGCCTTCTTCAATACGGACAATACATTTTCCACAAACTTTTGTTTCGCCGCAAAGAGCTTCTATATCCACACCTATTAGTCTTGAGGCTTCTATGATGTTGCACCCTTTTGGAACTTCACCGCGCCGGCCAGAGGGCTGAAATATCACATTTACATATTCTTGTGCCATTTATTTTTAGCTCCTATAATTACTTGATCTCACCTTTCTGGTATTCTCACAATCTTCCGATCATTTTAATTCCTTCGGATACTGCATTCCCGGCAGACTCAGCATAGCCGTCCGCACCAAAAAGGTTGGCAACGTCACGGGTTACAGGGGCGCCACCCAGCATAATCAGGCAGTCGGGATTTTTTTCTTTGACCATGGCAATAACTTTTTTCATCCCCATCATGGTGGTGGTCATCATGGCAGACATGGCAAGAACATCTGATTTTACATCCAGCTGTTTTTCAACAAAGGTTTCCAGGGGCACATCCCGGCCAAGATCATAAACATCCCATCCAGCCACATCAAACATCATCTTGACAAGGTTTTTGCCGATATCATGAACATCACCCTGGATTGATCCAATGACAACAGATGCCTTGGGGATATCAGCATCAAGAGTAATATGGGGGCGCAGGATATCCAGGCCTTTATAAAGTGCATCTGCGCACATTAATACTTCCGGCACAAAATATTCATTGGTATCAAAAAGCACACCCACTCTTTCCATTCCTGCAGCCAGACCATCCAGGACAGCTACCATGGGATCCATACCTGCATCAAGAGCTTCCTGTGCAGCTTCGGCACAATCATCTTCTTCATACTCCACTACGGCTTCTATTAATTTTGCCAGAATTTCTTCATGTGTAGACATTTTTTTTCTCCTTTTTTAGATTCTTCCCACAGCGGGTGAAGGTTTTTTGCCATATTCCCTGACGGTCTTGACATAGGTTTCCATGTTTTCAAGTCTGATGTCAGGCCAGATATCACATCCCGGCCATACAGCATCCTGGCCGTCATCAATGCATTTTTTTATGATTGCTTCCACCTGGGTCATATCCTCAAGCTGGGTCAGGGTGTTATAGGGATCAAAGTTGCCGAATAAAAGAACATCGTTACCAAGTTTTTTGCGGGTTTCAACCACATTGTTTTTCTGGTCCACAGACAATGCCGTTGCACCGCATTCATGCATCATTTCAATAATCATGTCCGTTGAACCGCAAATATGGTTTACAGACGGGGTATCAGTGATGGAATCAAACACTTTTGTTAAGTTAGGTCCGATCAGAGTTTTCCACATGCGGGGGGACAAAAGATCTGTTCCGGAACCCATCTCCCTGACGGAAATAAAATCCACACCCAGTTCCTGATAATGCCTGCACATATCAATGGTCACCTGGGTGACCTGTTCAAGGAATGCTGCTGTCTGATCTTTATTCTTTTTAAGCCCTTTCAGGAGAATATCCAGTTCCATGATCTGTCCTGCAAGGGTAAAAGGTCCCAACACCCATGCGCCCACAGCAAGATCCGGTGCCTGTTCTTTTATGATTTTAAATGCTTCATCCACCATGGGAAGTCGTCCACGGCTCATATAATCTTCAGGTATGTCAATCTCATCCAGGGTTTTCCATTTGTTTGGAACAGTGGGATAGATAATGCCGTCGGCATTTTCATAAAGCGAAATACCCCGGCCCATGGCTTCTGCAACAGTGGCCATGTCGTAGGGGATAACAATGCCATCCATATTGAAAAGCCGGGCAGAGGTGATGGCAGATTGTGCCATCAGATTTGCGTCTGTATGGATTTTGGCAAACTGGGTTCCCATTTTTTCAATGGCCTGGATTACTACTGCACCCTGGCCGCTGAAACAAGGCATGGTGTCCACGGGTTCACGTTTGAATAGCTTTTGGACTCTTTGTTTTCCGGTAAGTTCTGACATAGATTTTCCTCTCAATTATTCTGTTATATATTAAATTTATTTTTCTATTTATTTAGTCGATGATTAAATATTTTTAATGTTCTCCACAAAATCAGGAAACAATTTAAAAAGGGGATGATTTGGATCTTTGGGCAGACGTCCTGTTTCGCTGTAAACTGCTGTGGCCTGGAAGGCATTTGCCATTGCAATGGCCGGCATGATTCTGGATGCCCCCACCATGGGACCGGAAAAAATCATATCATGGTTCATGAACGCAGCCAGGGATTCAAGGGCTGCATCTGCAGCTGCCCAGCCTTTAAAACCCCATTTTTCACGGGCTTCCTTCCACATATAAGACCCGTTGGAGGGAGCAGATCCTGTGGGCAGGCCCCATTTTTCTTTAATCAATTTGTTTGCAAGGCCGCAAAGGGCAGTGGCAGGGCCGTTCATAACAGAAGTATCAACAAAAACATTTTCAAACTGGGCCCCGTTTTTTTCAATGGCATCCAACAGTTTCTGGGTCCCTGAGATTCTGCCAGTGGGCATCTGATCGTCCTGGTCAAAGGCCACCAGGAGAACATTTTTTACACCGATCTTGACCATTTCACTGATTTCCGTGTCAAGGTCCTGCTCCCATACAGTAATGCTGTTATAGAACATGCGGTCAAGAAGGCCTTTTTCCGCACAATAGGCTGCTGCTTCAAGTTTGGGCTTTAAGGTCCAGGCGTCAATGCAGAATGGCATATCAGTGTTTGCCACCACAAAATCTATAAATGTCTTGAATTCCTTACCTGTGTTGGCAACGATATCCGCCATTCCAGGTATCCCTGTCTCTTCGGTAAGCCTGTCCTGGGTTTTTAACAGGCCTGCAGCCATTTTTTCATCAAAGCCGTCTTTGCGCTTCCCGGGAAAGATTTTATCGCCTTTTTGAAATATTGAGTTACAGACAACGGTCGGATAGTCTCCTGGCTGTCCGCCAAAGGTTACTCCACCAAAACTACATACTTTTTGTTCTTTTTGAAATTGAAACATCTTTCCTCCTGGATTGAGTCATATGTTTAGGGCCTTGCCATTTCTCCAAATTAATGAAAATCATGGATGTTAAGGACCATAGCAAAAGATTGCAAATAGTGTAAATCGTCTCTGGGATGATTTTTGACTTAAAAAAGGATGATTTTTATTTTAAAGAATCAATTGGATGGTCAAATAGAAAAACCCCCTAATTTTGTTTCAAGGTACTCGTTGATGCCCTCTTTGGCACCTTCCCGACCCATACCGCTTTCTTTCATTCCGCCAAAAGGTGCTGCAGCCGAAGTGGGGTTGATATCATTGATACCGATGATTCCGAATTTTAAACGTTCAAAAGCTGTCATGGCGCGGGACGTACTTTTTGTGTATACATAGGCAGCAAGTCCGTAAACCGTGTCATTTGCCATTTCAATGACGTCATCCTCTGGATCATAGGCAATGATGGGCGCAACCGGGCCAAAGGTTTCTTCCCTATAGATCAGCATATCAGAAGTTACATTGGTGAGTATAGTCGGGGCATAAAAATAACCCTTTTCAAGGGGGCTGTCCATAAGCCTTTTGCCACCTGTAACGAGGTGTGCGCCTTTTTCCAGGGCATCTTTTACCTGGTTTTCAACCTTTGAAATAGCATCTGGTCCCACAAGGGGGCCGATTCTGACATCTTTGTCCATTCCATTGCCTGGTTTCATGGCTTTGACACGAGTTGTAAATTCGTCAGTAAATGCATCAACCATGTGGCGGGGGACAAAGATTCTGTTGGGGCTGATACAGGCCTGGCCAGTATTTAAGAATTTTACAAGGACGGCTCCTTTGGCAGCATGGACAGGATCTGCATCATCATAAACAATAAACGGGGCATGTCCTCCAAGTTCAAGGGAAATCCGTTTCATGTGCTGTGCCGCTTCTCTGGCCAGCATTTTGCCGACTTTGGTTGAACCTGTAAAGGTCAGTTTCCGGATAATGGGGTTGGAAACAAACTCGGCTCCCACGGGTTTGGGGTCAAGGGCTGTGACAAGGTTGACCACACCAGAAGGAATTTTTGCCTCTTCAAAAATTTTAAACATCTCCATGGCACAAAGCGGGGTTGCCTCGGCCGGTTTCAACACCACTGTACATCCGGCAGCAAGGGCAGGGGCCAGTTTTCTTGTTATCATTGAAACAGGATAATTCCACGGTGTAATGGCACCCACTACGCCAAGAGGCTGTTTTAAAACTATAAACCGCTGATCCGGTCTTGCAGACGGAATGGTCTGTCCATAAACCCTTTTGGCTTCTTCAGCAAACCACAATAAGAAATCAGCACCATATTGAACTTCGTTGCGGGCAGCAACAAGGGGTTTGCCCTGTTCCATGGTCATGATCCTGGCAAGGTCTTCTTTTTTTTCCAGCATGATTTTCCATGCCGTGTATAAATACTGTGACCGCTGGTAGGCTGTTAATGATGACCAGGCAAAAAAAGCCTGGTCTGCAGCTTTAATTGCAAGGGATACATCCTGACTGCTCCCATCTGGTACCTGGGCTAAAACCTCACCTGTTGCAGGATTAAACACATCAAATACAGCCCCGTTTTCTGCTTCTATCCATTTTCCATCAATAAACATGACAAGTCCTCTTTTTATAAAAATTTATAGTTTCTGTAATTATTCAGTTCTTATGTTTGAAGCCGCCCTGTCTGATGGATATTTTTGTTCGATGCTATACGCTTAACCTCCTGCAAATATCCATCAGACAGGGCTTTGAGATAACTTCTTTTAAGTGAGCCACGAGTCCTCTCCTGATGTGACTTTTTCCTCATTCAATCCGGCCTTTATACCGGATACCGGTGATTTCATCGGTTTTAAAATCAAACAAGACTTTTGAAATTCCTTTTTGTTCCAGAATGACTCGGTCATTCTGGGTTACGTTTCCAATAATATTGGCATCAATATTCCGGCTTGAAAACAGTTCCAGTA
>JAQICW010000478.1 GCA_027858355.1 Desulfobacula sp. | reverse complement strand
GAAGAGGGAAAGGTCTACCGGTTTATCCTGAAAAAAAACGCCCGGTTTCACAACCTGGAGCCTGTTACTTCCGAAGATGTGGTATTTTCCTTTAAAAGGCTTTTGCGGGCACAGCCTGCTCCTGCCGTACTGCCCCATCTGCTTAAAATTGTCGGGGCAAAGGAATACAGGGCCAAAACCCGGGAAAATGTCCCTGGGCTGGAAATTGAAAATGACATGGTTTTGCAGGTCCACCTGGAAGAATCCCATGTGCCTTTTCTGACTGCACTGGGCATGTACCAGGCTGCTATTGTTCCCCAGAAAGAAGTAATAAGACTTGGGGATGAATTTGGAAAAAATCCCGTGGGAACCGGTCCGTTCAGGTTTGTGTCCTGGGATGGGGACAAATCCGTCCGGCTTAAGCAGTTTAAAGAGTATTATGCCGGGCCTGCCTATCTGGATGAGATTCATTATAAAATCTATCCTGGAGGGCAAGATCCTCAAGTGTTAGCTGATTTTCAAAATGGCAATATTGAAGAAATGGCAGTCTACGGAGATGTCAAAAAAAAACTTGCAGATGCAAAGGGGCTTCAATGGTTTCACAGGCCTTCTTTGAGCCTTTTTTTTTACGGCATAAATATAAAACATCCCAATCTTACAAATCCTGATCTTCGAAAAGCCCTTTCCATTGCCATTGACCGCATTACATTTGTCAACCAAGTCTATAAAGGCCAGTTTGAAATTGCAAGAACCATTTTACCTCCCGGCATGCCAGGATATAATCCATTGAATCAAATAGAGGATAACAACCCTGATCTTGCCCGCAAACACTTGAACAAACTTCCTGGCAAGACTCTGGAGGATCTGCCTGAACTGGAGATTGTTTCAGCCTTTAAAACCCCCAGGGTAGAACAGGAAATGTCTATGATCAAAGGGTTCTGGGCCGGGCTCGGCATAAAGCTCAGGGTAAAATATATCACTGACTGGAAAGAATTTGAAGCCTATTTAAGATCAGACTCAGTCCAGATCTACCGGTATGCCTGGTTTGCAGACATGCCTGATCCGCACAGCTTTTTATATTCTCTTTTTGCCTCTGAATCCCCAACCAATTTCATGAAATTTCAGGATGAAAAAGTGGATCAGATGCTCTTGACTGCCAGGGGGGTTGTGGACCCGGTTGAGCGGGCAAAGATGTACCAGAATATAGAAGCAACCATCATGGAGTCAGCTCCCCTGATCCCGCTTTTTTATATGAGTGTGGACCGGGTGTATCAACCCTATGTTAAATCCGTTAAAGTGAGTGCGTTAGGAGCCCATACCATGCCGCTCAATAAAATCTGGATAGACAAATCCAAATCCCCGCAAAATGACTGAATATTTACAAAAAAGAGACTTGCACCCCCGAAAAAAAACATCATGGTGAGTTCGGCAGCAAGGAAAATATATTAAAAAAATCAAGATTTATTTCCCTGCGCTATCGATTTATCCTCATCACCTCAATTATGCTCCTGCTCTTTCTGACAACCCTTGCCCTGGTCCTGGGAATGCTTCAAACCAGGACTATTCGGGGCCGGATTGAGAAACAGGGGCTGGCCGTTGCAAAAAATCTTGCTGTCATATCCGTTGATCACCTGATCACTTATAATTATGTTGCTTTGGAAAAACTTGTCAACCAGGCAGTCAATAACCCCGACATCATTTATGTGATTATTCATGACAAGGAAGGAAAGGTGGCCGGCTACAGCAGAAGACCTGATCTCCAGAACAGGATACTTACAGACAAGGCCAGCCTGAACGCTGTTGAGGTAAAACAACCCTTGATCACAGTCCATGCTCCTGAATCCGGCACCACTCCTGTCATGGATGTGGCTGTGCCTGTATACCTTCCCGGTTCCCTGGACCGGTGGGGAACCATACGGGTCTGCTTATCCCTTGAACTTATGTACCAGCAGATCCGCCAGATCCTTTGGAGCATTCTTATTCTGGGATCTGTGGCTCTTGCCATTGGTATCCTGATCTCCAACTGGGTTGCCCAGCGGGTCACCCGGCCTCTGGAAACATTGGTTAAAGCCACTATTGAAGCAGCCCGGGGCAATTTAAAACAAAAGATTTCCATTCACACCCGGGATGAAGTGGAGATTTTAGCATCCAATTTTTCCTTTATGATCAAGGAAGTCCTTGCACAAAAACAGCAATTGGAAAACCAACTCAAAAAAATCAAACGATTGCAATTATATGCCAAAAAAATACTGGACACAATGAGTGACGGCCTTTTGGCCGTTGATATGGAAGGGGTTATTACGGCTGTCAACCCTTCTGCCTGTACCATTCTGGGTATCCACCCGGACCATACTATAATAGGCCGCCCTGTTTTGGAATTTTTTGATAAAGACATGCAGTTTTCAACCTATATACAACAATCTCTTGAAAATACTTCAGGCAGAAACCAGCGCGAGATTCATTTACAAAAAGGAGAAGATACCCGGATACTCCTGACAGGCTCAAGTGTTCTTGAATCGGATGAAAAAAACATAAGACAGCTCATATTCAATCTCAATGATATTACTGCCCTTAAAAAGCTTGAGGCTGAAATCCGCCAGACCCAGCGGCTTGCAGATCTTGGAACCATGGCTGCCGGCATGGCCCATGAAATTCGAAATCCCCTTTCCGCCATCAAAACCTATGTGGCACTGCTGCCGGAAAAAATTGAAAAACCAAGTTTCCTGGAAAAATTTCAAAGAACCGTTCCCAGGGAAATCAACAGACTAAACACTCTTATTGAAGAACTCCTAGAGTTGTCGAAACCGCCAAAATACAATTTTAATCCCACAAATCTCAGGAAGTTGCTAATACAGAGCATTGAACTTTTGGAAACTGATTTTAAGGTCAAAGGCATTGCCTGCCAATGGGATATTCCCAATGAACTGCCACAGCTCATGGCAGATGCTGACCAGCTTGAAAAAGTATTTATAAATCTCATGCAAAATGGCGCTCAGGCAATGCCAGATGGCGGGGTGATCACCATTCATGTGTTCTGTAAAAACACCAGGGTTGTCATAGATTTCAGGGACACAGGCCATGGTTTTTCACCCGAGCTGGCAGAAAATATTTTTAATCCATTTTTTACCACCAAGGCCAAAGGCACGGGACTGGGGCTTGCCATCACCCATAAGGTGGTCTCGGAACATGGGGGGCAGATAGAAATTAAAAGCAAAAAAGGTGAGGGGTCCTGTTTTTCAGTTAGTCTGCCAGGAATACAGGATTAGGAATCATTTCGGTCCCGGGTAAGATCTAAAGTTTTCATTTTCTGGAGAAGGGTATTTCTGTGAATTTCAAGAAGATTCGCAGTCCAGGTCTGATTCCACCGGCAGCTCTGAAGGGCCCGCAGGATGTAGAGACGCTCAAAGGACTGACGGGCCTGAATTAATCCCTTATTTTCCCCGGTTCCATTTTCAGCCCCTTTTATGGATTCCCTGTGGAACAATAGTTCAAAGGGAAGGTCTTTTTCATCAATGTATTGATTTTCTGTTCCCAGCACTACCATCCGTTCGATAAGATTTTCCAGCTCACGGATGTTTCCGGGCCATGGATAGCACTCCAACACGGCAAGGGCATCCGGGGTAAAGCCTTTTACGCTTTTATTCATCTGACGATTGAACCTGTCCAGAAAAAAATTTGCCAGAAGCGGAACATCACCTTTGCGGCTGTGAAGGGGCGGCAGCAATACCGGAACCACATTAAGCCTGAAATAGAGATCATCCCTGAATGTGCCTTTCCTCACCATCTCATCCAGGCTGGTGTTTGTGGCGGTAACAATTCGGACATCTACTTTAATAGTGCGATGGCTACCCACCCGTGTAAATTCCCTTTCCTGGATAAATCTTAAAAGCTTTGCCTGAAACTCAGTTTTGAGGCAAGAAATTTCATCCAGAAAAATGGTGCCCTGATGGGCAAATTCAAATTTACCTATAGTCTGCTTATAAGCTCCGGTAAACGCTCCTTTTTCATGGCCGTATCATTCTGCTTGCATGATTTCTGCCGGTTTGGATGCACTCTTAATGGCAACAAAGGGTTTATCTTTACGCAGGCTTGCATTGTGAACTGCTCTTGCAATCAATTCCTTTCCCGTTCCACTCTCTCCTGTAATTATTACATTGCTCGATGTTTTAGCAATTTTTGCAACCAGATCAAACACGGCAGCCATATTTTTTGCCTTGCTGATGATTTTGGTCTGCCAGGATCTGGAAGCTGCCTGAGACCTGTGAAAACTGACTTCTTTGACTAGATTTCGTTTTAACAATACCTTTTCCAGGCGATTCAATATGATTTTATGGTCAAATGGTTTTGTAATGTAATCATATGCCCCATGTCTAATGGAATCCGTGGCTTCCTGGGCACGGTTAATAGCAGAAACCATTATGATATCCAGGTTTCTGTCATAGGCCTTGATCCGTCTCAAGGTTTCAATTCCATCCATTTCAGGCATTACAACGTCCAGAAAAACAAGATCAAACACCTGGTTTTTAACCTCTTCAATCGCCTTGAACCCGCTGTCAACACATACGACATCGTAATCATCTTCAAGGATTAACTTTAAGGCATCCCTTATGGCTTCATCATCATCTACCACCAGAATTCGTGCATGCATTGAAACAATATTATTTCCAGCCAAAACAATAATATCCTTATCTTTTTATCCATCCATGTCCCAGGGACTGTTTTTACATCATCACGAATACTACAAATCTTTTTTTTTTACCATCGTTTACAGGAATTCTCGAAAAATTTTTTTTTGTAATGTCATGCAAATGTTGTATAACAGATAAAATCATAATTATAAAAAAAGGACTGCCCATGAATCTAGACATTTTTAAAACCATGACCAAAAAAGACCTTCAGGCCTATATTGAATTTCTTTTATGGAACTACAGGGTCATGGATGCATTCTGGTTTATCAGGATTACTGAAAACTATGATCAGCCAACGGCAGAAAAAATCAATGAACAGGTCTGGGATCGGGTGGCAGGTTATGCTGCCAAGGATCTCAAGGAAAAATTTAATATTTCTGAAAAAGGCCTTGCAGGATTTGTCCAGGCTTTAAAACTATTCCCCTGGTGTATTCTTGTGGGCTACAATTTTGTGGAAAAAAAAGATGAGGTTATCATTACAGTGCCGTCATGCCCCACCCAGGAAGCCCGTCTCAAGCGTGGTCAGAGCGAATATGTCTGCAAACACATGCACATGAAAGAATTTCAAAGCTTTGCCAAAGGTATTGATGAGCGCATTATTGTAGAATGTGTGTTTGCTCCGCCAGACCCTCATCCAGATGACATGTTCTGCAAATGGCGGTTTACCTTGAAAAATTAAACAAGCTCTCCTTTTCTGACCTTGCCACCCACTGTAGGATACCTACCTCTGGATCAGTACTCGATTGAGCAGGTTGCGGAGCTACTGATGAAAAAACTGAAAATGTAGAGCAATACCACAGAATGTAAACTAA
>JAQICW010000471.1 GCA_027858355.1 Desulfobacula sp. | reverse complement strand
ATTCCCTCCCCTGAGCTATACCTTATGGCAAATATCCAGAACACAAAAAAAACATTGACATCCTGTTGGATCACTGGTATTTTTCCTGGCGTTAAATTAATGGGCCGTTAGCTCAATTGGTAGAGCAACTGACTCTTAATCAGTAGGTCCCGGGTTCGATCCCCTGACGGCCCACCATTAATAACAAGGCTCTTAGCGATTTTCGTTAGGAGCCTTGTTGCTTTGTATAGACAATTAATAGACATTTAAAGTTCATCCGATTAACGCGTACTTTTTGCTAATAAGTCTATCAATAATGGAAGTATCTTTCCCGATCAGGCTCCAGAAAATCGTCCCCATGCCAGAAGAATATGTATCGAACAATGGATGAATATAATCTTAAACATTTTATGATTATATTCCCTTTACAATTAGCTATGAATAGGGCGAACCCTTATTTTACATTTATTTTGACAATAGCATAGGATCAGGTATAACTTGTTCCAGGGAGTGCACACCATGGCAGTATTTGAATATAAGGCTTTAAATATCAGAGGGATAAAAATATCCGGGATCATTGATGCCGAGAGTAGCTCTGCTGCCAAATTAAAATTACGGCAAAAGGAAATTTTTCCGACCCTGTTGAATAAAATTGAATCCAGTTCTGTTGCCAGCAAGAAAGAATCAAAACCTTTTCTTACAGGGTTCAGCCTGTTTTCCAAGGTCAGTTCATCTGAGCTTTCCATGATTACAAGGCAGATGTCTACGCTTTTGTCTGCAGGTTTTCCCCTGGTCAAAGCAGTTGCTACACTTATTCCCCAGACCAGATCAAAAACCATGCAGAAAGTGCTTTCTAGGGTCAAGGATGCCATTGAAGAAGGGAGCAGTTTTGCCAAAGCCCTTGCTCTTTACCCAAATGTATTTTCACCTATTTTTATAAATATGGTGAATGCGGGAGAGTCCTCAGGAACCCTGGAAATTGTTCTGGAAAGACTTGCTGATTTTACCGAAAACCGGGAGGATTCAAAAAACAAAATCCAGGCTTCCCTTGCCTATCCGTTTTTGATGTCTTTTATTGGATTCGGGGTTTTACTTGTCCTTTTGACCTATGTTGTGCCGGGTATTGTAAATATTTTTTCAGATATGAACCACACTTTGCCTTGGCCGACCCGTATTCTTATTTTAGTCAGTTCTTTTTTCAAATCCTGGTGGTGGGGTATTGTTCTAACACCTTTTCTTTTTGTACTGATTCTTTTTTTAATAAGAAAGTCTGAAAAAGGCGCTTATTTCATTGATAACCTGATACTATCCCTGCCTGTTATGGGAAGCCTTATAAAAAAACTCATTGCAGCGCGCTTTACAAGGACTCTGGGATCTTTGCTGGAAAATGGAGTCCCCATGCTGACTGCCCTGAATATCACCAAAAGCATTGCAGGAAACATGGTAATATATAAACTCATCTCAAAAGCCTGTGACAGGGTGGAACAGGGTGGAGAGCTTGGTGAAATTCTCTCCCAGAGCAATGCCTTTCCATACCTTGCATCCCAGATGATCAAAATTGGGGAAACCAGCGGCGAAATAGAAAAAATGCTGAAAAAAACAGCTGATCTTTTTGAAAAAGACGTTCAAACTGCTGTTACTGCTGCCACATCTTTGATCGAACCCTTGATCATTCTTGTTATGGGTGTTGTGGTAGGCTGTATTATTCTTGCCATCTGCCTGCCAATCTTTGAAATAAATCAATTGATTCAATAGGGCCTAAAACCCATAATTAAATGATAACCCATACCCATTTTTTCCTGTATTAAACGTTGGAATAATAGAAAATTCTTTGTTGAGTATTTTAATGGTCTGGGCACGATTATATTTGTGGGCAGAGGAAATTGAACCATAAATATTGCCCGTATAAAAGCCTGTTTCCACCATTCCTAGCACACCGGCCAGGGCCTTGTTGTCATTATCCAAGGCTGTATAGGCAGCATACATAAGACCTGTATTCAATAAAAAGGTAATAAAGGCATCGCGGTACCTTTCAACATAGAAAAACCCTGCCCCAGGAATAACGGCCAAAGCTCCGGCAAGCTTTGGGTTCTTTTTGGGTGCCTGCTCTGCCTTTTTAATAAGATCAATATATTGATCTGTATTATAAACATCTGCACCTGGCACAGATATTTTAGATAAAGCGTCCCGGGCAAGGGCCATGGAATCAGATTTTCCATTCCTGGCTTCTTTCAGGTGTAATTGCGCAAGATGAAAATAAACTCTGTCTTTTGTTTCCCTGTCATTGGCCAGGTTAAGATAATTTTGAAGGACAACTTGAGCATATCCTGTATTCCCCATTTCCATGAATGCTTTGCTTTGTAAAAAAAATGATTCTTTTGTAATCTCATTTTCTTTATTACCCATAATTATTTCATTAAAAATCCTGGCTGCATCATGAAACTTTTTTAAGTTAAACAAGCAAACTCCAATCTTAAATTGCGCATGGTCATTTAATTGGCTGTCAGGAAAAAAATGAACAAATCTTTTGAATTCAACAATGGCTGTACCATAATCTTTTCCGGTAAAGAGCTTTTCAGCATATTCATATTGCATGTCAGAAGTGATGACCATCTGATTTTCCAGGGCAAAACAATTGTGCTGCAGAATTATCAGGAAGACGAATATGATGAACGTATTTGAATGGGGAAATTTCATTATTTTTTTTCTTTTTCAAACCACCAGAAATCATTGGCAACAACAGGATCATAGACTGATTTTCGACCAGAAACAATGATTGTCTTTGACTCATATATTTCATCCCTGCCGCAACGAACAAGCCTATCGCAGGCCATCACCCATCCAAGGACAGGTCCATGCTTCTCAATGGCCTGGGATGCATAGGCTGAGCAGGAAGGATACATGGGGCATCTATTGCCGTCCACGACAGATATGTGTTCCTGGTAAAATTTAATGAATACATTTTCAGCCTGGGCAGATGGTATTGCGCAGAGGGAAAACAGAAACAAAAATATTGGTAAACAAATCTTATTAATATTGATTTTATAATTTATAATTTTATCATTCCTGGGTAACACGAAGGACCTCTCCAATGGATGTAATTCCCTTGAGCACCTTTGACATGCCATCCTCACGAAGTGTTATCATACCGGATTGTAAAGCAGCATCTTTAATCTGGTTTGAATCAGATGTTTCCAGAACAAGGCTTTTTAATCCATCATCCATGGGCATGACTTCAAAAATAGCTTCCCTCCCAAGATACCCGGTATTAAAACACTTTGAACAGCCCTGGGGTTTATATACATATTCCCCAATATATTCCTCCCCAACTCCATTCAGAACCTTGATATGGGAGGGCTCAAGCCTGTATTTTTGTTTACACTCCTTACAGAGCAACCGCACCAGTCGCTGGGCAATCACCGCATTCACAGAGGATGATATAAGGTAGGGTTCCACACCAAGATCCACAAGCCTTGTAATAGCACCTGCTGAATCATTGGTGTGCAGTGTTGAAAAAACAAGGTGACCGGTCAGGGCGGATTGAATGGCAATTTCTGCTGTTTCTTTATCTCTTATTTCTCCGATCAGTACAATATCCGGGTCCTGTCTGACAATGGACCGCAACCCTTTTGCAAAGGTTACCCCGGTTTTTGCATTCACCTGGATTTGACCGATTCCTTTAAGGTTATACTCCACAGGATCTTCTATAGTGATAATATTTTTATCTGGAGAATTAATTTTTGAAAGTGCTGAATAAAGAGTAGTTGTTTTTCCACTTCCTGTGGGACCTGTTACAAGGACAATGCCATTATTCTGCCGGATAATTTTATTGATCAGTTTGAAATTTTCATGGGAAAGCCCGAACTCTGAAAACTTGAGAAAATATCCAGACTTATTCAACAGCCTCATGACCAGACGTTCGCCATGGGATGTGGGAACAGTGGAAATACGGATATCTATTTCCTGGTCTCCTATTCTTACCTGGGCCCTTCCATCCTGGGGAACTCTTTTTTCGGCAATATTCATCTTTGCCATAACTTTAATTCTTGATATCAAAGAGGCCTGTATCCCCTTGGGTGGATTGAGCATTTCATAGAGGATGCCGTCTATTCTGTATCTGACCTTTAACACATCCTGAAAAGGTTCAATGTGAATATCGCTGGCCATGGCTTTCACAGCCTGGGAGATCATATGGTTCACAAGCCTTATGACCGGGGCATCGCTTGTGTCGTCCAACAGGTCTGCGGTTTGTTCGAAATCGTCAATCAAAGTGAATCCATTATCTTCCATGTCCTCAACAAGCTGCTGGGCACTTTTCCCTGCTCGGTCATAGAGTGCATTTACAGCTGACAGGATCTGATTTCTGGGGGCCAGCACAAGGGAATAAACTTGAAGGTTAAGGATTGCTGCAATATCATCAACCAAACCAAGATCAGCAGGATCATTAATGGCGATGATTGAATCACCATCTTTCCTTACCAGAGGAGCAATACAGAACTTTTTTAAAAATTGCCTTGAAATTGTTCCTGTCCAGTCATCCCTTACATTTTCCATGGCAAGCACTGGTGTAAAGGAAATTGAGTACAAAAGACTTAAGACTTCAAGAACTTCATTTTCCAAAACAAGTTTTGTTTCAATGAAAGAGTCAACAAGTCTGGACGGTTCATTGACATATGCGGTTCTAAGTTTCTCGCAGTTTTCCCTGGAAAGTGATGTCTTTGAAGCGATTATATTTAAAAACTCATCAATCATTGGTGATTTACTGATTCTTTGTTTTTTTGTTCATTGTCATTATTCTGAAATTTATTCAACTTGTCGTATAAGGTTACCTCACCTTTTTTTATGAATTTTTTTAATTCCTTGTGTTTTTCATTTAAAATTTTTCCTGCCTCAAAAGGATTTTTAACAACCCTTGGTGTTATAAAAACATAAAGATTAGTCTTTTCTTTTCCTTCGGATAATGATTTAAATGCCCAGCCCAGTCCTGGAATATCCCCAAGGCATGGGGCTTGGGATTCTGTTCTTGTTAAATTTTCATCAATAAGGCCACCGATCACGACACTATTGGAATCCTCCACAATTATCGTTGTTTCAATCTTACGTTTAAACGTGGTGGGTCTGTCAGGACTTGACTGATTTGCAGAATCAAGCACAGTCAGTTCCTGAAAGACATTCAGTCTTACCAATCTGTCTTTACTGATCTGGGGGGTGATTTTAAGAGTAACCCCCACATCTTTGTATTCATAGGAACTATATGTTTCAGTGGAAGATTCAGCAGCTGATCTTGTCTGATATGGGACATTCTTACCAACTGTAATTGTGGCTTCCTCATTTTCCGTCGTTAAAAGTTGGGGCGTAGAAATGATATTAACATCCTTATCGCTCTGGTATGCCTGGACAACTGCCTGGATATTAGGGAATGACACGCCACCGATAGTAAAAGAATCACCCAGAACCCCAAGAGAGAACCCCTTGGGAAGCGCTCCAGAGGAAGTTCCTGGAAGATTTGTATACCCGCTGTCGCCGGTGCCACCGAATCCTAGAAAACCCATTTGTGTATCATTATCATAACCCTGGAAAGTTTTCCATTCAGTTCCTATGTTCAGGCCCCGGGCTACATTTACCTCCATGATCAGGCATTCAATATAAACCATTGCCCTGGGAATATCCAGTTTTGCAATAACTTCCTCCAATACGGGATAATCCTCCTTATCGGCCATGATTATAAGACTATTGGTTGCACTATCAGCCATTATTTTTACTTTACTGGATAAAATCGGTGCTTTTTTCTGACCTGGTGCTCCCTGTTTTTTGTCAGTGGTGGGGATTTCCACTAATACCTTAACAAGATTTTCAGCATTTGCATGCTCAAGGTAATAGACTCGGATTTTTTGTTCGCCTTTGGGGACTTCCTGATCCAGAAGATCTATTAATTGCGTAACCCTGTCGGTTTCTACCTTGCTTGCCAAAAGGATAATGGCATTGGTCCTTTCATCAGCTACAAATTTCACGATCTGATCTGTATTCTGTTTTCTTTTAGCCACTTTCACCCGGGCCGTAAAGATCGAAGAAAGGCTTCGAACCATTTTTTTTGCATCTGCAAATTTGATGGGAATCACTGAAATTTTTTTCCCAATGCTCGGCACATCAATTGCGTTTAGAATTCGCAAAAGTCTGTCAATGCTTGAAAGTGTTGCAGTTACGATCAGCATATTGGTATCTCGGTATGACAGAACCACACTTCCCCTGGGGACCAGGGGTCTAAATAAATTCTTCAATTCATCAGATCTTGCATATTTAAGGGGAATTATCCTAGTTACAATTTTATCGTCAAGGGTTCCTGGCTTGCCAGGCTCTGTTGCAATTTTTGTATCAATATTATCAGTTTTTGCTCTAGGTGTGGGAACAATTTTTATAATCTTACCCGACTCAACCGTTGAAAACCCATTGATATCAAGCACTGACTGAAAGACTTTATAGGCATTTTTTACAGATATTTTTGTGGGGGATATAAT
>JAQICW010000444.1 GCA_027858355.1 Desulfobacula sp. | reverse complement strand
GCTCTAAGAATATACTTTTTTTCTGTGGGCAATCCGGATAATGGTTATTAATAACAAATTTCCTTCTTTCAGATAGATAATCCGAAAGGTCCCTGCTCTTTTGCAAAATTTACCTTTGTGCCTGCCTTTTAGCGGTTTGTCCTTATGAAACTGGCCTTTTTGCAGCGTGATTATTTTTTTTGCAACCAAGGCTCTATCTTTATCCGGCAAAGCCAAAAATTCTTTTTCTGCTTCAGGTTCAAATCCAATTTTATACATCAATGCCTGCTCTGGCAAAGACTATTTCAAGGGGGATAACTTCGGTCTCACCTTTTTTCAAGGCATCAATTCTTTTGTCAGCCACCATTTCATCCAGTTTGTCAAAATAAGCGTCTATTGCTTTTTCAATCAGATTTGTCCTTGTCTTTTCCAGTTCCCTGGCATAGTTGTCCAGAGAATTCAACATCTCTTTTTCGAGTCTTATATTGATTGCTGGTTTCATTTGCTTCTCTTTTAAAATTTTCTTTGACTGTGTTGACAAATGTAGTGCAAAAATTTCTTTTTGTCAAGTTTATTGGGGTCAAAAACAGCATTGTGGGATAAAGTATCAAGACTTTAAATCAGCTTCAAAAGGTCATCCCCATATTCTTTGAAACCCGACAAATTGATTAGGAATTGTTTAGTCAAGTGGTGTGTTTTTTAGTTGAAATCAGGTTATCTGAAAGTTTTCCACTCGGTAACAAGAATCAGGGCATCTGCATAACCGGTTCCAATAATTGTCAGATTCATATGAAAAAATTCCTAATAGTTAAAAATTTCATTTTCCATGGATTGCCTGGAAGATGAGGTCTTTATCAAAGCTGGTTGTGACGGGATCAAACTTACAGAAAATGTTGCCTTATTTTCAGTATAATCACCTCTTTGACTGGAATCTGTTTGAAAATCAATATAAGCATATGATAAATCAAACTTCAGCCATTTCAGGGGAGACCAGCTGAGCCCTGCACCCAGGTTCATGGTTTTATCTTCTCGATTGACTTCCGGGTCATCATATTCAGACAATGTGTATGATCCCCTGAGTTTAGATGACAGCCTTTTTGTGAGTTTATAGGTATGGAGAAAGCCTGCCTGGTAATTAATTGCAAAGCCCAGGCTGGAGGCTTCTTCATTAAATTCGTTGTAGCTGCTTGATCCTGTAATGGATAAATTATTTCTTTTTGAAAAACTGAAATCTTTATATATGTCAAATTCCAAAAAGAATTTTTCAGAATCATAATTTGAGCTGTTATCATATTCCTGGAACAATATGCCCCCTCCAAGAGCTATGCCGGAATCCTGAGTGGGTTTCCAGTCAAACCCGATTGATGGGTTATATACAGCATGATCGCCGGAATCCTGATCTGTATAAGTATGTGCATATTTTACATAGGCATTAAAATGTTTATTGATTTTTTTTAGTAAACGCAGATCCCCTCGCATGGTTTCAGGGTCATTGGATGATATTTCATAATCAGTTTTTGAATAGGAGGTATTCAGATCAAAGCCAAAATCAGGGGCAAACCAATAGGACAGAAATGCTGATGGTCTATGGGTTTTGAATTCATCCCGGCTTGGATTGTCGTAATCATCAAATTTATAAGTATAGCTTAAGTTAAAAGAGTCTGCTTTGCCGAATTGATGATTTAATGCTGCCATTGTGTTATTTGTATCATGCTGTTCAAAATTGTTTGTCAGCACAGTTCGGCTCAGGCTTCTATTAAAAGAATCAGAAAAGGTTAATCTTGTGTGTTTGGATGTCTGGAAGACTGCATCCAGGGAAGCTGCATGATCCCAGGTGTCATATTCGTTTTTATCCATGCGATCTGTGTATTGGGGATTGTAGCCAAAGAAAAAGCTGTTTTTCTTATCTAAAATACCAAAGGAAAAACCTGGCTTGTAAATAGTTGAAAACTCATCATCTTTGTTATTTTCAGTTTGGTTGAAATTATCTGTATATTCTTCGGTGATGGAGAGCTGCGGTGTAAATTGTTTTTTTGCGCAAAAGCCAGGTGTTGTAAAAAATACCGATAAAACCAGGAAGAATAAGGCTGGAAGAATTAATTTAAACATTTGATTTAATTTCATTGTATGCCTCCATGGTCAAATTTGAGTTATTTGAGTTATTTGAATTATGGTACGATAATCGTGTCATCAGGCTTTAACTGGATATCTTTGGTAAAATCGCCTTTAATAATATCATCGTATCGAATAATGATGGTTGATTCCTTGTTGCTGTATCTTCTATAAAGGATGATTTTATTTTTAGATGCCCACTCGGTAAATCCTCCTGCAAGGGCAAATGCCTGCATCACTGTGAGCTTTTTTACCAGGGGATATTCCCCTGTTTTTAATATCTCACCCAGGATATAAAATTTTCGACTGACGGGGTTTATTAATGTTACAGTCACATTTGGTGCTTCAACATAATCACTTAATTTTTTTTCAACTACCTTTTTTAGATCCATGGTTGTCAACCCTTCTGCCTGAATATCATCCAGAAGCGGGAATGTAATTTTCCCATCACTTCTGACCCTTGCAGCATCAATGGTTAAATCAGGCTCCTTCCAGGTTGTAACTTTTAAAATGTCTCCTATTCCAATTTTATAAAGTTCAGGTACAGGATTAGAAACCTTAGTTTCGTCTGCATTTGAAATATTCATAAAGTACAGGACACAAAATAATACAATTATCTGATATTTTACAAGGTTTTTAATAGACATAGCTCCGCCTCTTCGGTTACATTTGCAACCAAACTTAAATAGAATATTGAATTATAACCAATAAAAGACTATCTTGCGCCTTTGCCAAACAACACAGTCTTAATGGTTCTAAGAATTATGACCAGATCCATTGTCATGGACAGGTTCTTAATATAGAAAAGATCATAATTGAGCTTTTCTATTGCATCTTCTACAGTTGCTCCATAATTATAGGAAATCTGGGCCCAGCCTGTAAGACCAGGTTTTACAACAAATCGTTCCGCATAAAACGGTATCTTGCTTTCAAGATCATCCGTAAAGTGTTTTCTTTCCGGTCTTGGGCCTACCATGCTCATTTTTCCTGTTAATACATCCCAGAGCTGGGGAAGTTCATCTATTCGAAATTTCCTGATTACCCTTCCTACACGGGTGATTCTGTCATCATTTGCCTGGGCCCATACAGGACCTGTTGATTTTTCCGCATCTTCAACCATTGACCTGAACTTATGCACCATGGA
This sequence comes from Desulfobacula sp., assembly GCA_027858355.1. The sequence goes on along the minus strand of JAQICW010000444.1, from coordinate 10,296 downwards.
CTCTTTTTTATTTTTACCGACCCTGTCCTGGGAAAATATAACCGGACCTTTTGAGTCCAGTTTGATCAGAATGCTCACGATTAACAGCAGCGGCGACAGAAGGACCAGCATGGTTGAAGAAATAATAATATCCTGGACACGTTTTACAAGCGTTTTTGATTTTGATTTTCTAAACCCGTCTGAAAAAATAAGCCATGATGGCTTTATTTTGGTAACAAGGACTTTTCCCGTAAGCATTTCATAAAAAGAACTGCCTTCAAGGACTTCTATTCCGTCAGTTCTGCACCGAATGAGCTCGCCAGTGGGGAAAAGTCCTCTTTGCTCTTTTAATGCAACAACAACCTTATTTATGCCCATCTCTTTTGCAACAGTGCAAAGGTCATGTTTTTCTTGCCTGATAATGATTTTTGTTGAAATTTTATTATCAGTTGAAAAGTTTTTATCAAGGGCCTCATTTTCAGAATCAGGTATGATGACTGAAACTGAATAACCGCAATCCGGAGCAGCATCAATTTCCTTAAGAATATCAAAGGCCAGGGAACTGGATCCTAAAATAATGATACTTTGATTAAAAAGTCCTTTATTAATAATAGAAATATAAATAAACCGCCAGGTTATAATAAACATAATAAGAAAGACAATGCTTAATACAAACACTACCTGGTTAATAATAACAACAGGAAATACCCAGTAAATCAAAGCCAAAGCTATTGAAGCAATGCCTAATGCCTGAAGAAGTCTTATAGTTACTTCAACAATGGTTGAGGCCACTTTAAAATCATACAGATCATTATAATAGAGACAGAGCTGGCAGATAAAAGTTATTAAAAAAATTCTCAAGCATAAGAATAAATCAAATAAAATACCTTCCTCATTGGTCAGGAAAAAGTTTACAAGGAAAAAGGAGCTGAAAATCACAAAACCTTCGATAATATAAAAAAGAATATTCCGAATGGGGAAGTATTGTTTCAGCAGCCTTAACATTGGTACCTTTTATTTATTACCATATCCATATTTACCATACCCGTATCCATACTTACCAGAACCGTACCCGAACGGTTTTTTAGCATCATTATATACAATGCCTAATATTTTTTCCCGACCATATACGTCAATAATATCATGGATATCCTGTTTGTGGGTTCTTCTCTGCCTGACAACCAGGACAATGCCATCCACCTGACGCGCAAGAGCACTTGTCTCTGAAGTAACATAGGGGGGTGGTGTGTCTAAGATTATGTACCGGTCACTGTATCTCAATTTAACTTCATGGAGAAGCCTTCTCATCAATTCAGAGGACACAAGCTCTGATGGGTTGGCAGGAATTTGCCCGGCAGGAAGAATTTTCAGTTTATCCAGAAAAGTATTTAACAGCAGCGATCCAAGCGGTTTGGCATTGGATAGATATTGACTTAATCCGTCCACATCACTGAATCCAAACATTGAGTCAATTGAAGGGGATCTGAGATCACAATCCATTAAAAGTACATACTCATCAATACTCTGGGCTATACTGACAGCAAGATTTGCAGATACAAAAGATTTTCCATCTCCAGGAGACGCGCTTGTAACCATGATAGTTCTGGGAGGAGTACCTTTTTCAGGAAAAAGAATATTATTTTTCAAATTCCTGAACTGCTCTGCTTCAACGGAATGGGGTTTATGTGCTGAAACAAGGTCAGGGTTTAAATTAAGAGGTATTTTTTTTGGTAAATCGGCTTTTGTAAAGCTTTCTTGATAGCTTTCATTTTCCCCGGGATGTTGAAATACCTCTTCAATTTTGTCTGACTTGAATTGCTCTTCCTGGATACTTTGTCCAGATTTTTCAAGAGCTTTAAAATTTTTTCCCAAAAATATACTCCCGGATCAAATATTTAATTGCGTTTTTATAAAACCAATAGTTTTATCTATGCCCTGATAATTCATAACAGCAAAAAGGGAACAGACTGATATTGTATACAGAGCAAATAAAGAAAAAAGCATTATGTCTATTTTCTTTTTAAAGCTTGGCCCTGGCTTTTTTAAGGATGGAATTGAGGCAAGGAGTGGTAAGTCGAATTCTGATTCTATCTGTTCGGGGTTTTTTATGGAAGTGTTCAAAAATTCGATCAAAAATACAATCCCTCCTCCCAGACCAAGGCCAATAACCAATGACAGCACAAATAACATTTTCACATCAGGAGAAATAGGCCTTTGGGGAAGCCTTGCATGGTCAAGGATTCTGAACTGCTCACCCTTTTGTTTCTTTTCCATATTAACGGCAATTTCAGATTCAAGCTTCCTGGACAGCAAAGAGCTATAACTTCCCATGATATTGTTGTAATCTCGGTTGAGTGATTGAAGCTCCTGCTCTCTTTTAGGGGTATCTGCCACCCTTTGTTGATAAATTACCATGGTTTTTTGAATCTGAATTATATCAGATTCATGCTTTTTTATATCATTATTAATTTTATTAATAAGTAATTGCTGTTCAAATAAAAAATCATCTGCCTTTGCAATTGTGACAAGGTTGTTTCTTTGCGCCAGGTTTGGATTCTTTTCCTGGTTATCAACTTGAGCAAGGGTTTCATTTTCCTCTTTTTCCTTCTCAACTTTCTCTTTTAATGTTTTTACACTTTTTGTTAATCTGACAATATCAGGATGTTTTTCAGTATATTTTGAAAGCAATTCATCCAGTTTCATTTTTTCTATTTCATATAATTGCTCAACCTCTGAAATGGGGACTATAACTTTTCCTGAATCATCCAGCTGGAAATTTCCCAAAACAGATTCTTCCTGGATCTGTTTTGTCCTTGATATCTGACTGTTTATGATATTTATGGAATTTTCCAATTGACCTAATGCATTCTGCCTGTCTGATAATTGCAACTGAAGTCTGTCCAAAGTTCTTAAATTTGATTCAAGCTCATCAGGCAAACCGCCAATATGTTTTGATCTATACTCGGAAAGTATCTTTTCCTTTTCTTCCAATCTCAACTTAATTTTTTGAAGCTCAGCCTCTAAGAATTCACTGGTACCAACAGCCTGGGCTTCACGAACCTTTAAATTTTCATCCATAAAATAACTGGCAAGAGTATTGGCAACCCTCCTGACTGTGTCTGGATGCTCTCCTTTAAAAGAAACATAAAATACGTCAGTATCACTGCCTCTTTTTTCGCTATATTCAATCTTAACATCCACACGCTCTCTTAGATTCGTAATTTTATCCTCAAGATACATGTTTTTGTTCTTGTCAAACAAGCCGAATTGTTCAATGATTTTTTCTAAATTACTTGAACTCAATATCTGCTGGGAAATTGTACTGAGCCTCTGGCCCAAATCCGTGGAAACAATAGATTGAACATATTGCATTGGCACCCTTTGGGGTTGAATTAGAATCGTAGTTGAGGCTTCATAGGTTTTTTTTGCAAAAACAGTATAAACAATACCAATGGTAATGGAAATACAAAGGGGAAGAATTATTAACCATTTATATCGGATAATAATATCGATTATCTGCTCAGGTTTTATCGCGGTATTCTGTTGTGCCAAGTCTGCCATTTAATTTACCAAATCAACAATTTTAAAATTAATCTTTTTTCCTATTATAACATAGGAAACACATACTTTCTTAAAATCCTTCTTTTGTCAACAACAAACCAATCAAAATAGCTACAACAGAGTCTTCTCCAACTTTTATGCACCTATCCAGGTTAATTTCATGGCAACCAAAAAAGAAAGACAAACGTAAGAATAGCAATATGCATGCCAAAATTTAAAAAAGCAAGACATTGACATGGAAACTGCCAGGATTAGAAGCTTGATTTAATGGTTCTGTGAAATTGATGATCTATGCCTATCCTGTATTTCAGGATGAAGAATTGAAATAGATAAACCAGTCTGGAATCATTGTATTTTTTCATTATTAAAATCTATTTAAGGACAATATATGAAAAAAAATACATACTATTACGAAAAAATGTAACAATTTAACCATTAAAACCTTCATATGTTTCAACTCGTTCCAATAAAGAGGTCGATGACAACAATCAATCCATAGATTATTTATACTTCCTGAGTTCATTTTAAGTTCATTTTGCCAAACTTTGGGAATATTTTTACCCAAATTATGTATTTTACTTCACAAACATTACCGCTCCAAACCTTTAAAGTACTATAAACATTGGTTTCTTAACTCTGGCATATTTATTGTATAATAAAGTTTTAACTAATTATTTTAATTAACTTAAAAAAATATAGAGTTAAGGAGCACCATAATGAAAAAACTTTTATTAATCTTTCTGTCCTGTGGATTCATTTTTTTATATATTTCCAGTGCCCAGGCAATTAATATTACCATTGCCGATACATATACAGATGGTTCTGGCTGGCATAGTAGTACAAATGAAGACGAGGAAGTTGAACCTGGTATGGTTGCAACCCAGGCATGGGATCTTGAGGCATTTGTTTTAGAAGGCACCAAGCTTTCTTTGATCGGTGGATACGACTTTCTTGCCGGTGAATCCAATTATACCTCTGGTGATATTTTTATTGATTTTACCGGGGATGCTGAATATGGTGCCCCCATTGATTCTACGTATACGACATATGGGAATATAACAGTTCAAGAGACCTTTGGTTTTGACCTGGTCCTTGATATGGATTGGGATACATCAGGTAGCAGATTATTTACTGCTATTGCGCTATCAGGCTCGTCAGAGACCATTACAAGTTATTATCCACAAAATCAAGGCTCCAATCCATGGAGGTATTCTGACGATGGGTCATTAAAATCCGGTGAAGCGACTTTTTCGGATACAGACACAGGGTCTGTAGACAGAGTTTTTGAATATCTTGCAAACCAAACTGATCAACAAATCTTAAATTCATTCGGTATATCACTATTGGGTGATACCCATAACGTAGTAACGGTAGACCTTGCCTTTCTTTCTTCTACTTCCTTTGATATTACTAACATGCTTGTTAAAAACACAATGCAATGCGGGAATGATATGATTGTCGGGCAAACTCCTGTTCCAGAACCAGCTACCATGATTCTTTTTGGAATGGGTCTGCTTGGTCTTGCCGGCATCACAAGGAAAAAAATAAAAAAATAAATACATTTTTAATTCACAATCAAAGCAGGGCCCTTTCTGGGTCCTGTTTTTTTTATTTCATGGTCATATTCCCTCCTTTATTCCAAAGTATTGACAATTTCCAAAGCTTACCTTAATTTGTTCATTATGAAAAAACCAAAGACTATTTATCTAAAAGATTACAAACCGCCAGAATTTATTGTTGATCAAGTAGATCTAACTTTTGAGATTCAAGAAGATCAGACTAAAGTCACTTCCAAACTGAAAATACGAAACAATAAAGCTGCTGCTGATAAAAATGCTGCCCTTGTTTTTGACAAAGGACCCTATAAAATTGTTTCCGTGATCGCCGACGGCATGGTTTTATTGCCCGGGGAATACCAGTCCGGTGACGATTATTTCAAACTTGTTACAACACCGGACAGGTTCAGGCTTGAAATTGTATCCATTTTAAAGCCCAGGGAAAACACCAGCCTGCAAGGCTTATACATGTCCGGGGATATCTTCTGCACCCAGTGTGAAGCCCAGGGGTTCAGAGAAATCACGCCTTTTCCTGACCGGCCCGATGTGATGGCTTTATATTCCTGCACCATTATTGCCGATAAAACCCGATACCCGGTTCTGCTTTCCAACGGTAACCTTGTGGCAGCCGGAGACCTTGATAACAACAGACATTATGTACGATGGGATGATCCATATAAGAAACCTTCTTATCTCTTTGCCCTTGTGGCAGGTGATCTTTCTGTTTTAAAGGATAAATTCACCACGGGTTCCGGCAGAAAGGTGGATTTAAAAATTTATTCGGAAAAGGAAAATATTTATAAATGCAGCCATGCCATGAACTCCCTGAAACAGGCAATGGAATGGGATGAAAAACGTTTCGGCCTTGAATATGATCTTGATTTATACCAGATAGTGGCCATCAACGACTTTAATGCCGGGGCCATGGAAAACAAGGGCCTTAATATTTTTAATTCAAAATATGTCCTGGCCGATCCAAAGACTGCTACGGATGAAGACTTTATGAATGTTCAAGGGGTGATTGCCCATGAATATTTTCATAATTGGACCGGGAACCGCGTCACCCTTAAAAACTGGTTTCAATTAAGTCTTAAGGAAGGTCTGACCGTATTCCGGGATCAGGAATTTTCATCAGACCTGAACTCCAGGGCTGTGAAGCGCATTTCCTGCGTAAAAAACCTGAGGGCCTTTCAATTTCCGGAAGATGCAGGCCCCATGGCCCATCCTGTCAGGCCTGAGTCTTATATTAAAATGGATAATTTTTATACCATGACCGTGTATGAAAAAGGTTCGGAACTGATCAGGATGATCCACCAGATCCTGGGAGAATCCTTTTTCAGAAAAGGCATGGACCTGTATTTTAAAAAATTTGACGGCATGGCCGTGACCATTGAAGACTTTGTTTCGGTTATGGAAGAAATGTCTGGAATTGATCTGACCCAGTTCAAACTCTGGTATTCCCAATCTGGCACCCCCCTGATAAGCCTATCACGATCCTATGACCTGGAAAGCAAAACCCTGACCCTGATTTTTGAGCAAAAAACCGCTCCTGACAGAAACCAGAAAGAAAAGCTGCCCCTTCATATTCCTGTACGTCTGGGGCTTATGGATGGCCAGGGCAATGATATTACTCCGGAAAAAAACTCCCTTATCCAATTAAAATCTGAAAAAGAAACCTTTGCCTTTGAAAATATGGACCCTGATATCATTCCTTCCGTGTTCAGGCAATTTTCAGCTCCTGTAAAGCTTACTACAGATTTTTCAGATTCAGATCTTGCCTTTCTCATGGCCCATGATTCTGATGAGTTCAACCAATGGGATGCGGCCCAGACCCTGTTTTTACAGGAGATAAAACAATTAATATCTGCAATCCAGGAACAGAGGACAACAACTGTATCCCCTGACCTGGTCCAGGCCTTTAAAAAAGCTTTGATTGATCCTGATATTGACAGGGCCTTTCTTGCAAAAGCCTTGCTGCTGCCCCAGGAGACCGAGATCAAAGATCATTATGACCCCATTGACGTGACAACCATCCACCAGGCCAGAATGTTTTTGAAAAAGGAACTGGCCTTGCAGTTAAAACCAGAATTTCTTGATATTATTCAAAAATGTTCTTCTTCAGATACCTTGAGCTTATCTTTCAAAGCCATTTCCGACAGAAGCCTTAAAAACCTGGCATTGTCCTATGTTGGAAGTCTCATGGAAACAGAGACCACAGCCATGGTTTTCCACAGGTTTGAGACTGCAGAAAACATGACCGATGAATTTGCAGCTTTCCGGATCTTAAGCCAGATTGATCCTGATGCAAAACAGGCAGGAACCCAGGCCTTTTATAAAAAATGGCATCATAACAAACTTGTTCTGGACAAATGGTTTGCAGTCCAGGCAGGCTCCTGCCTGGATGATACTTTGGATAATATACAGGCTTTGACCAGCCATCTGGATTTTTCAATTACCAATCCCAACAAGGTCAGATCCCTGATCTATACCTTTGCCATGGTGAATCCCATTAATTTTCACAGGGCAGACGGGAAAGGGTATGCATTTATCGCAGATCAGATTCTTCAACTGGATAAAATCAATCCACAGATAGCAGCAAGGCTTGCTTCCTGTTTTAATCATTGGAAAAAATACGATGAAAAAAGGCAGGGATTAATGAGAAACTCTTTGGAGACAATCATGGCTGATCCAGCCCTTTCCAAGAATGTCTATGAAATTGTGTCAAGGGCTCTGGAATAAACAGAACCCGATACGTGTTTGACGTTATTCAGACATAATAGGACTGGTACCAGTCAACAAAATTCTGAATTCCCTGATTAACAGGTGTGGATGGTTTAAACCCAGTGTCTGCTATCAAATCATTCACATCTGCATAGGTGGCTGGAACATCCCCTGGCTGAAGGGGAAGATAATCAATGATAGCTTTTTTCCCAATGGCTTTTTCAATGCTGCGGATAAATTCCATAAGCTCCACAGGCTGGTTGTTTCCTATATTATACAATTTATAGGGAACACAGCTGGAAGAAGGGTTGGGGGAATCTGAAGACCAGTCAGGGTCTGGCTTTGGAATTTTTTTCATCACCCTGATCACCCCTTCCACAATATCATCTATATAGGTGAAATCCCTCTGCATATTACCATTGTTAAACACCTTGATGGGCTTGTTATTCATAATCGCATTGGTAAACAGAAAAAGCGCCATATCCGGTCTTCCCCAGGGACCGTACACCGTAAAAAACCTCAGGCCTGTACAGGGCAGATTATACAGGTAGCTGTATGTGTGGGCCATGAGTTCATTGGCCTTTTTGGAAGCTGCATAAAGGCTGATGGGATGGTCCACGTTATGACGTACGGAAAACGGCATAAGGGTGTTAAGCCCGTAAACAGAACTTGAGGAAGCGTACACCAGATGTTTTACCTTTGAATGGCGGCATCCTTCCAGGATATTTCCAAACCCCACAAGGTTGGAATCCACATAGGAGGCTGGATTGTCTATGCTGTATCTAACACCGGCCTGGGCAGCCAGATTAACCACGCAGTCAAAGGAGTTTGCATCAAACAGATCTTTGATACTGGTTCTGTCAGCCAGATCAAGCTTAAGAAAAGTAAATGCATTTTGTTTATTTTTTGTCTGGCCTTTTTGTCTGGCTTCCTGGGCGGATAGTCTGGCCAGCCTGTCTTTTTTTAAATTAACATCATAATAATCATTTAAATTATCAATACCCCAGACCTTGTGTCCCTCTTCAAGGAGACGGGCTGTCAGGCTGTATCCTATGAAACCTGCAACTCCCGTGACAAGAACTTTCATAATTTTCCTTTTGCTGAATCAGTATAGTATTGGTATTTTGTCATATGAATGGTTTACCATAATTCCCAATGGCCTGTAAAATAAACATACAGAGCCAGGGTCAAGTTTGTGGTTCCATGGGCTATTATGCAGGTCAGCAGATCTTTTCTTAAGATCCATAAAACAGACATTAAAATACCATAGGCAATTGCTGCAGGCCATTGCTGAACCGTGTGTCCAAGGGCAAAAACAATGCTTGAAATCAGAACGGCCCAGACTGTCCAGGACCCTGCCCTGACATCTGATATATTGGATTCATCAAGAACTTTTACAAAGGAGCCTTTGAGCATTTTTTTTCGGTTCTGGTGTTTTCCGGTCTTATCTTTTATGGCCTTATCTTTTCGGAGCTTATTTTTTCGAATTTGGTCCCATTGCAGGGCAAATCTGAACACATAACCGCGCATTGCTATTTCTTCAAAAACAGGGACAACAAGACTGGCAGAGATAAACCTCAAATAAAAGCCCGAACTTGACCAGGCAGTGGTATCAGGTTCAGCAAAAGGTGCATAAAAAACAATCCATAAACCAAAGCCAAGCACACCAGCGACCAGGCCATAGAGAATCGATATAAAGGGGCTGTTCGGACCGGTCAAAGGCACATACCAGCGCCAGGCCCAGTACAGCAGGGCTGGAACAGCGATAAGCCTTAAACAATAGTTGACCTCAATTGGCATTATGTTCTGAAATAAAGCAGCAATACCAACGTATGCAAAATAGGGCGCAAAATATGGAAGTAGAAGGTCCCGGTTGGTTAGAGAAGAATAGTCAGCTTTTTTAGTGGTTTCCATTCAGGATTCTTTACCATGAACCAGGAATCAAAACAATGGGGAATTTAAAGGCCTGGGAATAGCTGCAAAAACAGGCAGTCAAAGGACGGATGAAAAATAAGCCGGTTGTACGTATTGTGTGACAATTATCTTGTCCGGGACAAAGTAATTGACATTAGATAGTTGTACGATGAAATAATAATTTGTATTCAAGTTGGTCACATAAACGAAAAAAGGCTAACCAAAAACTCAGATTCTACGGCAGATCAGAATATATGGGAGAACTACTCCATCTACTGATTCTCTCCCAGCCATACCTGTCTTCCCATCCCCTTCGTCTGTCTTTTATGGTTACCCGGTTTTCAGCCCGGGGATAACCAGGGCCCATATCCAAAATGCGCCGGTCAACCGGAGATCTGCGGTCAATGGCGCATCGCTTGGAATAGACACTTTTTACCTGAAACATTGATTTTTCATGGTGCTGCACTTGTTCTTTCATAATACATTGTCCTTGCCTGATATGGTTAAAGGTTAATCATGTAAGGTGTGGGACAGAAGATATAGTAGTGTTGCGAATTCCAGATCA
>JAQICW010000376.1 GCA_027858355.1 Desulfobacula sp. | reverse complement strand
GGATGTGTCCAGCGAAGAAGGCAAGGGTGCATCCTTTGTTATTACGCTTCCCATAAAGGACTCCTAGTATGCATACTATCTTGGTAATTGATGATGATGATCAGTTAAGAATAAGTTTTTGCAAGCTTTTAAAAGAGGAAAACTATGCAGTGATCAGTGCTGCTTCCGGTGAAGCCGGTATTGATATTGTTGAACAGAATCCCCTGGATCTGGTTATCCTGGATCTGCGGTTGCCAGGAATAAATGGAATGGAAACTTTTAAACGCATCAAGAAAATTGATTCAAAATTGCCGGTGATCATTGTCACGGCTTATGGAACAACCGAGATTGCCATAGAAGCCACCAAAATGGGGGCGTATGATTATGTCCTCAAACCCTTTGATGTGCCGGAGATGCTGAATTTGATCAAACAGGCCATTGAGGCGGGTTATTTTATGCGATCACCGGTTAAAGTGGATGCATCCCCTGATAAACAGTCCGGAGATGCCATTATCGGTCAAAACAGGCTCATGCAGAATGTTTATAAATCCATCGGCAGGGTTTCTCAAACCGATGCAAGCGTTTTAATCCTGGGCGAATCCGGGACTGGAAAAGAATTGGTGGCAAGGGCAATTTATCAACATGGTATTCGTTCGGATAAGGCCTTTTTGATCATTAATTGCGTGGCCATACCTGAAAATCTTCTTGAGAGTGAATTGTTTGGTTATGAAAAAGGTGCATTCACAGGCGCTTCCCAGAGGCATATTGGAAAAATTGAACAGGCAAACGGCGGTACTGTGTTCCTGGACGAAATAGGGGATATGCCCTTGAATATACAGGCCAAAATTTTAAGATTGCTTCAGGAAAAAAATATTGAAAGACTGGGAGGTGAAGAAGTCATTCACGTGGATGTCAGGATTATTGCAGCCACCAATAAAAATCTGGAGCAGGCGATAGAAGAAGAAAAATTCCGGGAAGATTTATATTTCCGTTTAAAAGTGGTTACAATGGAGCTTCCCCCATTGAGAGACCGGAGAGACGATATCACAAGTTTGATATCATATCATATGGTTAAATTTTCCAATGAATTAAAGATTGATAACCCCGGGATTCAAGAAGACGCTTTACATCTTCTAAATCAGTATGACTGGCCGGGAAATGTAAGGGAGCTGTCAAATCTGATACACAAAGTTCTTATTTTCAACAGAGGTGCCCCAATTTCTACGACAGACCTGGAACAGGTAATAAATAAAAAAGGAAAAAGTAAATTGTTGGAAAATATCGAAATAAGTGATATCAAGGCGTGGGTCCGGCAATTATTATCCAATAAATTGGAAAATAATAAATTTGATGATTTCATAGACATTGTTTCAAGTATTGTGATTTCCGAAGCCTTGAAAATAACCAATGGAAACCGTTCCCAGGCAGCTAAATTATTAAATTTGTCAAGACCCACACTGCATGCTAAAATCGAAAAATATAATATCAAGCTTAAAACTGAAATATCAGATTAGCCGGACATATGGCTGTTGTTCTAATGTTACAATTAATGAATAATAATGAGCACAAAAATGATTGTATTGGATAAAGTTACAAAAGAGTTTGGTAGTTTAACTGCTGTTGATCAAGTTTCCTGCCAGGTAAAAAAAGGTGAATATTTTGCCTTGCTTGGGCCAAATGGAGCGGGGAAAACAACTATTATCCGGATGTTAATGGGGTTTATTCAGCCGACTTCCGGCACTATCGCTATAAATGGAATTCCTGCTTATGAAACCCGGGCAAGAAAAAAGATTGGATACATTGCAGAGCAAAACATGATTCCGCCATATCTTTCTGGCGTTGAATATCTGCTTCGCCATGCTGCTTAACTGGTGCTTTCCAATAAAGATGCACAAAATGAGGCCAAAAGAGTTATCAAGGTTGTTTCCATGTCAGGCCGCGAAAATCAAAAGAGCCATGGCTATTCCAAGGGAATGCGGCAACGTATGGGGTTTGCTGCTGCAATAATGGGGCAACCTGAACTGCTGGTATTGGATGAACCGGTTTCCGGCCTTGATCCCATTGGTATCAGGGAAGTAAGAAAGATTTTAGTGGATCTTCGAAAATGTGGAATTACCATTATATTAAACTCCCATCTACTTTCAGAAGTTGAAAAAACCTGTGATACAGCAGCCATTATACACAATGGCAGAATAGTTGTGAAGGGTTCCATTGATTCCATAGTGACTCAAGAAGAAAACCTGGAAGATGTTTTTGTTAAATATGTCTCTAAAGAATAAACGCGGATAGCATCACAAAATATGAAACCATTTATTAAAATTGCTCAATATACCATTGTGGATCAGATGCGGCATAAAAGTTTCTATGTTCTTCTTGCTATCTCCCTTGGATTCATTTTTTTAATACGCGGGTGCTATTCTGGAAATTATATGATCAATGGTCAACAGGTTGATAATATTGCCAGTGCCTGGATTGCCTCAAGGATTGTTTTCCAGGTCATCGTTATGGGAATGCTTCTAATGGTTTCCATGATATCCATGAAAATTTTCAGAAGAGACCAGAAAGATGGTTCTGTTCATATGTTTCTTTCAAGGCCTGTTAAACGCTGGGAATATTTGCTGGGTCGAATTGTCGGAACCTGGTTGTTTTCTTCATGTTTTATGCTGTTGTTGCATTTGGCAATATTTTTAATCGTCTGGTTCAATACCAATGAAATGATTTTAGGATATCTTTTAGCCTCACTTGTTTGCTCTGTAAATCTTCTTTTTATGATTTCAGCAGTCTGTCTGTTTTCTTTGTTTATGCCGGATTTTATCAGCGCAATGCTTGCTATTGGATTGGTTTGCGTGGGATTTATCTCCGATGGGGGTTTCAAACTATTAAGTTTTGATGCTGTTAAAGCATTCGCGCCTTCTATAGCAAATACTGATCCTTCTTTGTGGCGTATTTTTTTTCCAAAACTTTTTATGGTGCAGGTATATGGAGATTCAATAATCTGTCAGAAAATTTTTATGGGTATTGGACCTGTACATCCATTCTTAAACGTGTTTATTTTTATTGTTTTGTTAGTAATGGTAACCCTGTTTATTTTTAGTAAAAAAGAGATATAGCCCATAAAATAAGCAATGAAACATTGGAAGGGGCTTGCTATAGGAAGAAAAACAATATGATTTTAAAATTTTCAATTGATGGGGAATTTATTTGACTCAGAAGAAAAGCAAAGGACAAGTAGAGGCTGAAATAAGCAATGCGTTGATTGCTTTTGAAAAAGAGCATATGGGACGCGGGCCAGTGGATGTGAGAAGCCATATCATTGAAGACATGATATTGATTCGCCTGAAAGGCGTACTAACACCG
>JAQICW010000315.1 GCA_027858355.1 Desulfobacula sp. | reverse complement strand
ATAATTGGGTTGATATCCCATTTCCCTGGCCATTTGCACAATTTTTTCTCTGACAACCTTACCAACTCCTGGTTTGCCATTAAGGGCATTGGAAATGGTTGTGGTAGAAACCTGCAGCTGCCTGGCAATATCTTTAATTGTTGCTCTATTCATATTTTTTTACCTGAAAAAATACCTTTAAAACCCTATAGAGTCCATCCTCTTATTTCATAATATTCAGCCAACATAAATTCATACTCTTCATGGGTTAACTCAGCTCCCGTGTCCGTAAGTTTTTTGAACATACCCTTTGACAGTCGGTCATCATCACTGGTCAAGCCTTCCTGAATATTAAAGTTTCTGATTTCTTTTGCAATATTTCCAGCCTTTTTCTGGAGTGAGGCTTTATCGGATTTTAGACCGGTTAATGAATGGATCATGACCTCTAATTCTTCCCAGGTGTAAAAATCCCGGAAAAAACGGCAGAGAACCATTGTGTCAAAAATGGTCAGGCGATCCTCAAAGTCAATCAGAAGTTCAGCTTTCCCTTTCAGGATGTCCATGGGACTCATGCCGGCCAACTCAGGTTTATAAAAAGTGGTTCTCAAATGACAGGCCCCCCTGTCAGAAATCCCATAGGCAAGCCCCATCCCTTTGAAGACCCTGGGATCATACCCTGCCGGTTCAAGGCCCTTGACATGCACTGCAATATCTTCCAGGCCCCATTCCTTTGCAGCATGTTTAATTCCATGGGCCAGGACATCTCCAGGGCCCTGTCTTTTAGCGATCATATGAATCAATTTTTCTATTCCATCCACATCACCATAATCAATATCAAGGTCTATTTTGCCACGTTTTACAGCTTCTATGGCAAAGGCGCACAAATTGCCTGCTGTGATGGTATCCATTCCCAGCCGATCACATAACACATGGAAAAAAGCGATTTCTTCAATGCTGTCAACCATACATAGCCCGCCAAAGGCATAGATGGTTTCATATTCCGGACCTTCAAGGGTCATTCCTTTGTGGCGCCCCTTTAAGATAGTGGTCTGCCGGCCGCAGGACATGAAACATTTAGAGCAGCCTGTGGGTGTAACATCACATTGGGTGTGCAAAGCCTCGGCACTTATATTCTCCCATTTGTCAAAATACCCCTTTGACCAGTATTGTGTGGGAAAGGCTTTGTTGGCATTCAATACCTTTACCATCTGAGAAGTGCCCATTGATTTGTAGGCGTTGACGGCAGGATGATCCTTACCCATTTGGGCAATATGCTTTACAGAAGATTTCAGCGCCTGTTCATCATGGTATTCTCTTTTCTGGCTTCCCTGGAAAAGGATTCCTTTTATTTTTTTGGATGCCATTATGGTTCCGGCGCCGGTTCGTCCAGCACAATGCCAGTTGTCATTCTGGATAATGCCGAAACATACCCCGTTTTCAGCTGCCGGCCCAATGGCCAGGACCCCGCTTTTTTTAAAAGCTTTATCCTTGTTTCCATACTCAGCTTCAATAAGGGCTTCTGTTTCAAAGGTATCTTTGCCCCAAAGCGCTTCTGCATTATTAAAAACAACATGACCCGGTTCAATGGAAAGAACCACAGGGGTTTTGGACTGCCCATGGATTATAACAGCGTCATACCCTGCAGCATCGATGGCCTCGGGTACCTTGCCCCCTGAATAGGATTCAGAGAAAAACCCGGTTAAAGGAGATTTGGTAAATACCCCATATCTACTTGCCCCCCATACTTTGCTTCCAGCCGTTGGTCCTGTGCTGAAAATCAAGTTATTTGCCGGGTCCAGGGGCGGAACTTTTGGAGGATTGTATTTATTAAGCAAATAGGCCCCCAAACCCTTGACGCCCAAATATTGTTCAAAAACCTCTTCCCCAATAGTTTTTTCTTCAAACAACTGATTAGTAAGGTCAATTGATAATAATTTTCCGTAAAAACCTTTCATTGATCTCTCCTCATAGCATGTGTTGATTGGGAATAATTTATAACAGCTTAATCGTTAAAGTGATTTTAACATACTCCATAGCACTTTTGTCAAGTTCAAAACAAAAAACATCTTAAATTTTTCCGATAAAAAAGCGTGCGATCTTCCATCCCAAGCCGGGTTCAATTGACACGGACATTACCTTGGTGGCCTGTCTGCAATCAAGATTTGCCTGATCCTGCCGATACAAAATCCATATGAATTCACTTGACAAGATAATTATTATTGAACTATACATCACATAATATTTAATTGATCGTTTAAGTTTTATTTTTTACCATCAATTTTTGAATTTTGCTCTAAATTCATTATTGATAGGGGTTATTATGGAAACAGAAAAAAAATTCAGCCCGGATGAAGTTCAGGCCTTAAAAAAAGCAGATCAAGACTGTTATTTTCATCCCACCTCAAGTCGTTGGGTCCTGCAAAATAAAGGTGCAAAAAACATTGCCAGGGGAAAAAGGTGCAAGGTATGGGATGTGGAAGGCAAGGAATATTATGATGGCACAGCTGCTTTGTGGTACAATTCTGTGGGACATTGCAGGTCTGATCTTATCCAGGCTGCCAAAGAACAATTAGATCAGCTTGAGAGCTACCATTCCTTTAATGAATTTGCAAATGTACCGGCAATCCGCCTGGCACAAAAAGTCAGTCAAATGGTTCCTGTCAAGGATGCCAAGATTTTTTTTACATCCAGCGGGTCGGAAAGCAATGATACAATCTTTAAAATGGTCAGGTTTTATTGGTATTTAAAAGGACAGGACAGCAAAGATTATATCATCACACGGAACCGGGCCTATCATGGTGTCTCATGCGGTGCTGTCTGCGCCACAAGGCTTCCTGGTTTCCATGAAGGGTTTGAGCCTCTGCTGCCGGGTTTTGACAATATTGAACCGCCCTATTGCTATCAGTGCCCATGGGGGAAAAAAGTAGACTCCTGCAGCCTTGAATGTGCCCAGGCATTGGAGGACAAAATCATAGAACTTGGCCAAGATAAGGTTGCCGCATTTGTTGCCGAGCCTATCATTGGAACGGGCGGTGTCATTATTCCACCTCCTGGATATTTTGAACGAATAAGAAAAATATGTACAGACAATGATGTTCTTTTTATAGCCGATGAGGTTATCAACGGGTTTGGACGGACCGGAAAAATGTTTGGAATAGAACACTGGGAAGGGGTTGTTCCCGACATCATGACCATGGCAAAGGGCATTACCAGTGGATATGTCCAGTTAGGCGCAGTTGCCCTTTCCGGCGACATATTTGATACCCTGAAACAACGGGAACGATTTTTCCACGGATTCACCTATAGTGGTCACCCCCTGGCCTGTGCTGTTGGACTTAAAAACCTTGAAATCGTTGAAAATGAAGGTCTTGTTGCCAACTCAGAACGAATGGGCAAGCTTCTGAAAGAAAAAATCCAGGCCATTGACAGTGATGTTATCGGTGATGTTCGGGGCATAGGTCTTATGGTCGGGGTGGAACTGGTTAAAAACAAAGAGACCAAAGAAAAATATGATCCGCCTCTTGCGCCTCTGGTTGTTGAAGCAGCCTATGAGCTGGGCCTGATCACAATACCGCTTATCGGAGATATCCTGCAATTCTCACCGCCCATGGTGATTTCTGAACCGGAAATCAATGATATCGTAAAACTCCTGGGAGAGGCTATTAGCCAGGCTTTAAAAAACAGGGGATAGAGCCTTTAAATGAACATACATATTTCTTTTTACTTTAAAAAAAGGAGAAACCATGGCCCGATATTTTAGCCGTATGGGTGACGGGTCACCCATTTCGGTTACAAAAGATGAAATTATGGCAGACCTGATCCAGGGAAGCGAGGATGCTGCCGACCGTGCTAAGGTGCCCTCCCTGACCCAGGAGGAGTATGAACATCTCCTGGATATATTCTGTGCTCCTCAAAAATTTATGAGCGTGGAAGCGGGAAAGGAAGTTATTTTAACCTATGATGCAAGCACGCTTAAAATAAGGCGTGTCGGGATCAATGTCGACCGGATTCAGGCCCTGCAGATCTATGAAAAACTGATGGGTGCTGATACAATGGAGCTGGCCTACGTGGATTATAGTTATAAACCGGTAAAACGCGTAGCAACTGTTGAGCAGCCAATCCTTGAACAGGCCCTTTTGAGTACCCACATTCCTTTATTTTATGGTGCCCAGCCTAACCTTGGTCTTTACAGCAAACCGGACGGACCTTTTCCAAACCCCATGGAATTGATGCCCATGGGAAAAATCAAGGAAGCCCAGGAATCCTATGAAGCTTCTGTTGAAGATCTGGTCAATGATATTGTATTTGTGGCAAGTCTGATGTATGAGTCTGGTGCAGATGGTATCAACCTGGATACTGCAGGTGCTGCCGGAGATGCTGATTTTCTCGCCTCTTTGCTGGCCACGGAAAAATTAAGGGCTAAGTATCCTGACATGTGCATAGAACTGGGCACTGCTGGTGAATTTGTCCTAGGCATGCATAGCGAATTGGAATACAAAGGTCATCGTCTGGCAGGCATGTATCCCCATGATCAATTAAAAATGGCTGAACTTGCCGGAGCAACCATTTTCGGCCCCGTGGCCAATACCAAGACCAGCAAGTCATCGGCATGGAACGTTGCCCGCACCATTACCTTTATGAAACCCTGTGGAGAAATTGCAAATATTCCGATTCATCCCAATATGGGTATGGGCGTTGGCGGGGTCACAATGACGGATCATCCACCCGTTGATATTGTATCACGGGCATCCAAGGCCATGACTGAAATCTGCCGCCTGGACGGGCTGTAGGTTGGCGTCGGCGATCCATTTGGAATGGCAATAACACATGCACAAGCCTCTGGAATGGGCGGAATGCGGGGAGCCGGAGATCTGGTTGCCCGGATGCAAATGTCCAAAGGCATGAGAATTGAAGAAGCAATAGCATATGTTGCCAAAAAACTTTTGGTTGGGATTGAAGATCTTACAGATCCTGTTATTATGAACGAAGTGCGGACTGATCTTGGAATTGGTGTAATGACACCCCTGCCGGGCTTTCCTAAAGGCATTGAAGCCAAGTTTAACATAGCGAAAGTACTGGATATTGATATTGCTTGTGTTAACAGGTTTAAATCAAGGACGTCCTAAAGCTTTAAAGCGGTCAATTTTGTCTGCGGGGAGTGGATCGATATGAGATCACATGGACTCTAAATCCATGTAGCCGGGTGCAACTCCCGGGCTTCCCGCCATTTGCTGTTTGCTCAGATTATACACTTTAACAAAAAAACAAATTATGATAAAAGAGGCTATTTTAAAATAAATGCGACTAAATAATATTAACCAATACAATATTAACCAGGACAATTTAAAAGCCTCTGAGCTGTTGTAAAAAAAATAATGAAAGAAAATTATTTAAGCGGCAAGACTGCCCCACAGGTTTCAAATGACCCGGTCAATAAAAAAGACCGAGTCATTATTCCTGTGGACATACGATTTTCAGACACTGATGCCAATGGCCATGTGTTTTTTGGTAATTATTTTACTC
>JAQICW010000410.1 GCA_027858355.1 Desulfobacula sp. | reverse complement strand
GCTTTTTGGATATTTATTCTGGAGTCTTGCAAGAAGATCAGCTGCCTGGTGTTCGTGGATCTGCTTGCCAGACCATTTGGATAGACTTGTATAAAGCTGGGCTGCTTTATACATGCCGGCCGGCGCCCATGTGCTGTCCGAATGAAGCCGATATATGATTTCATATTGACTGATGCAATTGAGCCATTCGATTTCTTTTTTCTGTTTGGAAAGGGAGTTCCTCAGTTTTTTGTAGCAGGCATCAGCCTCCATGTATTTTTGTTTTGCGCTGTCAGCAAAACCATTTGTTGTGAAAATGAAAATACCGGTAAAGATAAAAAGGATGAGAAAAATTGGTAGTATGGATGTCTTAAGTTTGACCATATCCTATTGAATGCTTTTTTGTTTTAAATCGTTTAACAAATTAATTGCTTCAAGTGGAGTCATACTTGAAATATCAATCTTTTCCAATGTTTTTTTAATGTATTGTTCATTGCTTTTAAATAATTCCAGTTGATTATCATCTATTGCCTTTTTCTTTCTACCCCTTTTTTTTGTTTTTTTTGTTAAAGGTTCTGAAAGATCCGTGTCATTTTTTTGCTCAATGCAAGACAATATATATTTTGCATTGTTAATCACAATATCTGGAACACCAGCAAGCCTGGCCACCTGGATGCCATAGCTTTTATTGGTTCCGCCTTTAACCAGCCTGCGCAGAAATACAATATTATCATTGAATTCTTTGACAGCAATATTAAAATTTTTAATTCTGGGTTTTGTATCTTCCAGTTTTATTAATTCATGGTAATGTGTGGCAAAAAGGGTTTTCACCCCTTTATTATTGAGATCATGAAGGTATTCGGCAACAGCCCAGGCAATACTCATTCCATCATAGGTACTGGTTCCCCTTCCAATTTCATCTAAAATAATAAGGCTTTTTTGTGTGGCATTATTAACAATATTGGCGGTTTCTTCCATTTCCACCATAAATGTGCTCTGGCCCATGGAGAGATTGTCAAGTGCCCCGACCCTTGTAAATATTCGGTCCACAATGCAGATAGATGCTTTCTGGGCAGGGACGAATGATCCCATCTGTGCCATTAAAACGGTCAGGGCAACCTGTCTTAATACAGTTGATTTGCCGGCCATATTAGGTCCGGTGATTAAAAGGATCTGGTTCTCAGTATTATCCATTTCAATGGAATTGGGAACATATCGTTCGCCTTTGATCAGTTTTTCCACCACAGGATGCCGCCCGTCTTCAATGGAAATGGTTTCCTGTTCATTGATGACAGGTTTTGTATATCCGTTTTCCGATGCAGCCCGGGCAAGTCCCTGGAGCGCATCCACATGGGCAATGAAATCTGCTGTTTTAAGAATAAGGGAGGCTTTTGAAATAACTATGTCCCTGATAAAGTTGAAAATTTTGTATTCCAGGGCATTGCGCTTGTCCTGGGCATTTAATATGGTGGACTCAACCTGTTTCATCTCATCAGTAATGAATCTTTCAGCATTCACAAGGGTCTGCTTCCTGATATAATGATCAGGAACCAAAGTTGCCTGAACTTTTGACACCTCTATAAAATAACCAACTACTTTATTGTATTTAATTTTAAGAGAAGACAATTTTGTTTCTTTTTTTTCTTTTGCCTCCGTCTTTGCAATCCAGGATTTCCCGTCCCGTGAAATTAACACCAGTTCATCCAGCTCAGGACTGTAACCATCATTGATTAAACCGCCTTCATTAAGGACATGGGGGGCATCTTCCCGAATGGCTTTTTGGATCAAGCTGGATAGAGATCCCAGCTCTTTTAAGATCATTTCCTGATTTTCAATATTTTTTCCCGTAAGTATTGGGCTTTTAAATAAGGAGAGTTCCTTAAAAAGATGGGGGAGTTTTTTTAAAGAATTTTTAAGGGCAATCATGTCCCTGGCATTGCCCTGGCCCATGGAAATCTTGCTGCCGAGACGCTCGAGATCATAAACTGATTTCAAATGGTTGATGATCAATTGATGGATATGGGAAGCTTTGGTGATTTCTTCAATGCAGTCCAGGCGTTCCTGGATTTTATTTTTATCAATCAAGGGGTATCTGATCCAGTTTTTGATAAGTCTTGAGCCCATGGCCGTAATCGTCCGGTCAAGCACCTGGATCAGGGTTCCTTTTTTATCAAGTGTCTGTATATTGGTAAGGATTTCAAGATTTTTACAGGATCTGTCATCGATCACCAGAAAATTTTTCAAGTCATAGGGTATAATCTGGAAAATATGCAGGGTTTCCTGCATCTGGGTGTTCTGGACATAGGAAAGGATGGCACCTGCAGCAGAAATGGACGCAGCCATATGCTCGACGCCAAATCCTTCAAGACTTCTGGTTTTAAATTTGTTTAAAAGCCTTTCCTTTGCGTCTTCAACATAAAAGTCAGTTTTATCAAGATAGGTGATTTGTCTTCCTCTAAAAGCCTGCCGGATATGGGTATAGGCAGGGTCTTTTTCAAAATTGGAAGGCAGAAGAATTTCTTTTGGGTCAACTTTTAAAGCTTCCTCAATGAGTTCTAAAGGTATTTTTGACTGCCTGGATTCAACCTGTGTGGTTTTAAAGGTTCCCGTTGAGATATCAAGATAGGCAATAGCGGCAACATCCCTTATCTTTGACAGGGCCAGAAGAAAATTATTAGACCCTTTATCCAGTAATTCCTCATTTAAAATCATGCCCGGGGTGATCACCCGGACAACTTGTCTTTTCACCAATTCCTTTGTCAGCGCAGCATCTTCCATCTGTTCACAGACTGCAACCTTGCATCCTTTTTCAATCAATTTGGCAATATAATTGTCAGCCGCCCGAAAGGGCACGCCGCACATGGGAATGGGGGCATCAGCATTTTTATTCCTGGAGGTTAAAGCAATTCCCAGGATAGAGGCTGCCTTTGCTGCATCTTCAAGGAACATTTCATAAAAATCTCCCATCCGATAAAACAAAATTGCATCTTTATATGATTCTTTGATGGACAGGTATTGTTCCATCATGGGTGTATTTTTTTTTGGGCTCATGCGCTAGTTTGGTTTCAGCAGAATCAATCACCAGTATCAAATTTAGGATCTTTTTTATTGTCGTTTTCAGGTGGCACGAAATCGGGCTGCTCGAAATCAGCTTGCTCATAATCAGGCTGCTCGAAATCAGGCTGCACGGGTTCAGGTTGCACATAATCAGGCTGCGCTGGTTCGGGCTGTTCAATAATCGGCTCTTTTTTCAATTCTTTTTTTATATAGGGGTCATGCTGGAATACGTCCAGTTCTGATTTTAAAGCAGTTAGCTTTTCTTTAAAGGAAGCAATGGCAGCATCTTTTGTTTTGATCTCTTTTTTTGGCTTTCTTTACTATGGCCACGGACTTAGGCGCGCTGTGGGCGGCTGAAGCTTGGGGTGGATACTGG
>JAQICW010000247.1 GCA_027858355.1 Desulfobacula sp. | reverse complement strand
AAATACAACGCCTTGAAATGAAAGCAATCTCAAAATCATTTCACGGTATCCATGCTAATCAGGATATTAATCTTTTTGTTGAATCCGGTGAAATCCTGGGGCTTTTAGGCGAAAACGGGGCCGGAAAAACCACCTTGATGAATATCCTGTATGGACTGTACCAGCCGGATTCCGGACACATTAAGATAAATGATAAAACCATCCATATCAACAATCCTGTGGAATCCATCAACCATGGCATTGGAATGGTTCATCAGCACTTTATGCTTGTGCAGAATCATTCCGTGATTGAAAATATTGCATTGGGCTATAAAGATACACCATTTTTCTTTCCCAAAATAAAAATCAACGATAAAGTTGAACAATTTTCCAAACAATTTGATTTTAATATTGATATTACAAAAAAGATCTGGCAGCTTTCAGCCGGGGAACAACAGCGGGTGGAAATCATAAAAGCACTTTTAAATGGTGCTGATCTTCTTATCCTTGATGAACCGACTTCCGTGCTGACTCCTCTGGAAATCAAAGAACTGATTTCCATATTAAGAGAGATGAAGGCCAAAGGCCACATGATCATTTTCATTTCCCACAAGCTAGATGAAATCATGGAAATCTGTGACCGGGTCCTGGTACTCCAGAAAGGCAGGATTGTGGGAGACGCTGACACAAAAGATACGGATAAAAAATCCCTTGCCCGGATGATGGTGGGCAGGGATGTTGTCTTTAATATTAACAGGGAAAAACTGACAAAAGGCAAAAAAATCCTGTCTGTTGAAAATATCAATGTCATTGGAGACAAGGGTCTTCTGGCTGTAAAAAATATTTCTTTTGAGCTTTTTAAAAATGAAATTTTCGGTATTGCAGGGGTTTCCGGCAATGGGCAGCGCGAGCTTGCAGAAGCCATAACGGGCATCAGACCCATTTTTTCGGGCAAAGTAAAAATGAATGGCAGGGATATCACCAATAAAAGTCCAAGACATATTTATGACAACGGTGTTTCCCATGTGCCGGAAGAAAGAATCAGGTTTGGAATCGCTCCAGGCCTTTTCCTGTATGATAATGCCATATTAAAACAGCATCACCTGAAAAAATTTTCCCAGCGCTATTTTTTAAAATATGATCAAGTGAAAAATCACACCAAAACCATTGTTAATAAATTCAAAGTCTCCACCCATTCCATTAATAACCAGACCCGGGACCTTTCCGGCGGGAACATTCAAAAACTCATCCTTGGAAGAGAAATCAGTGAGCAGCCCCAGCTTCTGGTGGCCTCCCACCCCACATACGGGCTGGATGTCGGGGCCACGGAATTCTTAAGAAAACATCTTTTGGAGCTTAGAAAACAAGGAAGCGCCGTGCTTTTGTTTTCTGAAGACCTTGAAGAAATATTTGAACTTTGTGACCGGATTGCCGTTATTTTTAATGGTGAAATTATGGCAATTCTAGATTCAGACGACAAACGATTTTCTGATATCGGCCTGATGATGGCAGGCTCAAAAAGAATTAATTCAGTGGAAAAAGAAGAATGTTAAAAATCAAGACAACTAACAGATATGATATAACCACTCTAAGATCATTTATGACCAACATTCTCTCTCTTTTGGCAGCGCTTGTGGTTATCAGTATTATTTTCCTCATTGCGGGCGTGAACCCTATTTTCGCGATTTCTGAAATCTTTTCAGGATCATTTGGTACCTTTTATGGAATTAAGGAAACCATTACCAAAGCCATTCCCCTGATCCTTATCGGCACAGGTCTGACCCTGGCATTCAGGGCAAAATTCTGGAACATCGGTGCAGAAGGCCAGATGTTAATGGGAGCAATTTTTGCTACATGGACGGGGCTTACCTTTGGAGAGGCCTTACCATCATATATCATAGTTCCCTTGATTTTCCTGGCAGGTTTCATCGGCGGTGGACTCTGGGGAATCATTCCGGCCATCCTGAAAATCAAATACTCCATTAATGAAGTAATATCCACTCTGATGCTCAACTATATCTGTGCTGAATTTTTAATGATGCTCATTGTAGGACCCTGGAAAGGAAAAACACGGTTTGGATTTCCAGGAACAGATAATCTTCCAGATTCTGCAATTTTAGGCCTGATCCCTGGATCGAGGATTCATTATGCCACATTAATTTTAGCAATTATCTGTGCCATTGTGCTGAGTGTGATCATCTATAAAACACGCTTTGGATACGAAGTAAGGGTGGTGGGTGAAAACCCGGATGCCGGAAGATATGCAGGAATAAATTTTTTAAAAACAAGCCTGATCCTCATGGCTATCAGCGGTGGACTTGCCGGGTTTGCCGGGGTTGGTGAAGTGGCCGGCATTCATCACTATCTTGGATATCCTGCTTCAATTTCCTCGGGTTATGGATTTACAGCCATCATTGTTGCATGGCTTGCCAAATTAAATCCGCTCTATGCTATTCTTTCAGGAATCTTTTTTGCCGGCATACTGGTGGGCGGCGATGCCATACAGATATCATTGGGACTGCCTGCTGCCACGGTTCAAATAGTGAACGGCACTTTATTAATATTTTTAATTATGGGTGATTATTTTTTAAACCATAAAATCACCCTTAAGTTTTCAAACAAATAGTGTTTGAAAGGATACAATAGATGGAAGATATAATCATCTCAACACTTCAAAGAGCCATGGTTGCAGGAACTCCTTTACTCCTTGCCACAACAGGTGAAGTGATCTGCGAAAGGTCAGGCATCCTTAACCTGGGGGTTGAAGGTGTAATGGCAATGGGGGCAGTGGTAGCTTTTATTGTCACCATGACAACTGGCCAGCCCTGGCTTGGCGTTCTTGCAGCCCTGGCTTCCGGCATGATGTTTTCCATCATCCATGCCTTTGCATCTGTCACCCTGCAGGCCAACCAGGTTGTGTCAGGGCTTGCAATGACCATGCTTGGCCTTGGTCTTTCCGGCATGCTTGGCAAACCCTATGTGGGCAAACCCCTTTCCATCAAAATGGAAGACTGGGTCATTCCCTATTTATCAGATATTCCCTATTTGGGAAAAATTTTGTTCTCCCAGGGTCCATTTTTCTATATTGCTATATTTCTTGCCCTGGCCTCCTGGTTTCTCCTTGAAAGAACCCGCCTGGGGATACAGATCAGGTCAACGGGAGAAAACCCGAAAGCCACTGAAACCCAGGGGGTTAATGTATTCAAACTAAAATATTTGAGCGTTATCATTGGAGGTGGTTTTTCAGCCCTTGCAGGAGCCCACCTTTCCATATCCTATTCAAAATCATGGATAGAGGGAATGACCGCAGGAAGAGGCTGGATTGCCATAGCCCTTACCATATTTGCCCTGTGGAACCCTGCACGTGCCATATGGGCGGCATTTTTGTTTGGTGGTATTTTTGTCGTACAATATTTGCTGCAACCCCTGGGAATCTCACCCAATTTCCTGGCCATGCTCCCTTATATTGCAACACTTTTAATTCTATTGCTCATCAGTTTAAAAGATCCAAAAAAATTAAATGCCCCGGCCATGCTGGGAGAGCCCTATAAACGGAGCGAAAGATAAAAACATTGATTTTTTAATGGATTTCATTGATAATTAACAGATCATTCATTGTTTGAGTAATAAGGGAATAAGCATCCATGATTTCCATTGATAAAGTTTTAAATGTTTTTATGAAACCATTTAAGTATTTTTTTATCTTTCTTTGCCTGCTCTTTTTCCGTTCATTTTCCTTGAACACAAGCTTTGCCATATCCATTCCAGAAGAAAAGAAAATTTCAAAAGAATTCATGAAAATGATACAGGAACGGGCAATGATATTAAATGATCCCATTGCCAACCATATGGTCACCCGGGTTGGTAATCATATCCTTTCTTTTCTGCCAAAAGGCTCCTTTGACTATTCATTTCGCATTGTGGATGATGCTGTTTTTAATGCCTTTGCAAGTCCGGCCGCCAATATTTTTGTCTATAGGGGCTTGATTACCGGCCTTGATTCCATAGATGAGCTGGCCGGTATCATCGGCCATGAAATTGCCCATGCCGCAAGCCGCCATGTATCTGAATCCATTGACCGTTCAAAATATATCACCATCGGCAGCCTTGCCGGCATGCTGGCAGGTGCCATCATCGCCAGCAAATCTGGTGGGGATGCAGGAGCTGCAGTGATGCAGGGGACAATTGCCGTTGGTCAGACAGCCATGCTTTCCTTTACAAGGGAAAATGAAACAGAAGCCGATGAAAAAGGTATTATGTTTTTAAAAGAAAGCTGCTTTGACCCAAAAGGGCTTTTGTCAGGGTTAATGAAAATAAGGGCGACAGACTACCGGGGTGTGGAAAATATTCCGGATTATGTTAAGACCCATCCTGGAACGGGCAGCCGAATTGGCCATGTTGAAACCATTCTTTCAAATTATGTTCCTTTGGAAAACAAGGCAAAATGCCATGAAGATTTCAGATTTAATATGATAAAATATCGGCTTTTAGGGCTTTACGCAGATATTGAACCCACTTATAACCTATTGACGACTCAACTTAAGAGCAATTCTTCAAACTCTATCACTGCTGACGCTGCTGATTCTGCCGCCATCCATTACGGGCTGGGACTTATTTATGCCAGAAAGTTAATGGTAGAAAAAGCTATGCATCATCTGAAAGAAGCTCTCTCCATTAACATTTTCGATCCAATGGTACTTCTTGAAATGGGCAGGATATACCTGCTCAACGGGGAACCCCAAAAAGCACTCAACGTCCTTAAAGGGATTGAAAGGGACCCGGTCATGGGTTTGATGGCCAGGTTTCACCAGGCAAACGCACACCTTGAGTTAAGAAATCTTTCAGAGTCAAAAAATCTATTTAATGCCATAATCGATCAGGCCCCATCTTTATATCCAAAAGCATATTATCACCTGGCAAATATTATGTCGCTTGAAAAAAATCCAGGGGATTCCCATTATTATCTTGGTGTCTATTATTCTAAAATCAATAATAATAAAACAGCCATTATCCATTTAAACAAAGCATTGGATAGCTTAAAGGATGAAACCAGGATCAAAAAAACAAAAGAACTATTAGATCAATTAAAAGAAAAATCCGCTAAAAACTATAAAAGAAATTAATATTTCTTTTATATGTTTATACCTTATCAAACCGGGAAAACTTCATGGAAAAGGTTCCCCTTCCCTGGGTGACATATCTAAGCGCCGTGGAATACCCAAACATTCTGGCCAGCGGAGCCACGGCTTTTATCTCCTGGATACCAATTTTCGGGCTGATGGATTCCACCTTGCCGCCCCGTGCATTTAAATCAGATATGGCATCACCCATGTAATTATCCGGAACAAAAATCTCTACTTCCATAATCGGTTCAAGAAGACCTAAAGCACCCTTTTCCAAAGCATTCCTGCATGCCATGGATGCCCCTACAGAAAAGGCAAGTTCAGAACTTCGTTCATCAAAACCGCCATCTTCAATAATTATGGCAACATCAACCAGGGGATATCCCTTAAGGTATCCTCCTTCAAGGGTCTCCCGGATTCCTTTTTCAATAGCCGGGATATATTGTTCAGGAATCTTATCAGTTCCAGGTTTACACTTAAATGTAATACCATCTCCCCGGTTTAAGGGTTCAAGACAGATACTTATCTCTGCAAAATGGCCTTTCCCGGAAATCTCTCTTTCAAAAACAGCATGACCTTTTGCCCTGGAAGTAAGGATTTCCCGATAGACGACCTGGGGTTTCCCCACATTAACATTGGTTTTAAATTCTTTGAGCATCCGTGAAATAATAATCTCAAGATGAAGTTCCCCCATGCCGGATAAAATTGTCTGACCCGTTTCTTCATCCAGGCTAACCTTTAAAGTCGGATCTTCCATGGTGAACTTTTCAAGCACTTCATCTAATTTTTCCTGGTCTGCGTGGGTTTTCGGCTCTATGGCAATGGAAATAACAGGATCTGCATATTCCATTTTTTCAAGAAAAACCGGATACTCCTGGGAACACAGGGTATCCCCGGTTCCAGAGTCCTTAAGCCCGACAATACCTATAATATGGCCTGCAGACGCTTCTTTTAACCGCTCCCTTTTATTGGCATGCATTTGCAGAATTCTGGATAATTTTTCTTTTTTATTTAAAAAAGGATTAAACACCTCAGATCCTGCTTCCATTCTACCTGAATAGATCCTGGCAAAAGAAAGCTTTCTTCCTTCAATCATGGAAACTTTGAAAATCAAGGCTGCCAGGGGGCCTTTTTTTTGGGGTAAAAATTCCAATTCTTCACCCGTTTCCGGGTGCACACCTTTAATGGGCGGAACATCTTGAGGACTTGGTAAATATAAGGATATGCCATCTAACAATGGTTGAATTCCCTTATTTTTAAGAGCACTTCCGCAAAAAACAGGCACAATCTGCCTTGAAATGGTTGCAGTACGAATGGCTTTATTGATCTGTTCAATGGAAATATCCTCTTCTGAAAGATATTTTTCCATTATCTCATCATTGACTTCTGATACAGCTTCAAGAAGTTTTTCCCGATATTCGTCGGCTATCTCTTCAAATTCAGGGGCAATGTCATCTATTGAATACTCAGCACCCTTTGTCTCATCATTCCAGGTGATCTGTTTCATGTTGATTAAATCAATGACGCCGGCAAACCTGTCTTCACAACCCATGGGCAATTGCAGTATCACAGGGTTTGCCATCAACTTCTTTTTTATGGAATTGACGGCACCGAAAAAATCCGCGCCAATCCTGTCCATTTTATTAATAAAGGCCATCCTGGGAACGGAATATCCATCTGCCTGTCTCCAGACAGTCTCTGATTGGGGTTCAACACCTCCCACAGAACAGAAAACACCAATAGCCCCATCCAGGACCCTTAATGCTCTTTCCACCTCAACTGTAAAATCAACATGGCCCGGTGTATCGATAATTTGAATAAGAGAATTTTTCCATTCACAGGTGGTCACGGCAGAGGTAATGGTGATGCCTCTATCCTGTTCATCCTGCATCCAGTCCATGACTGCTTCACCATTATGGACTTCTCCAATTTTATAGGACTTGCCCGTGTAATAGAGGATTCTTTCCGTAACAGTGGTTTTGCCCGCATCAATATGGGCCATGATTCCGATATTTCTGAACTGACTGATATTTTTACTCATTTCACCATCAACATATCTGTTTTATAAAAGTATTCAAGATCTATGTGACCTGCAAGGGTCAAGGCATCTTTTCCATTAATCAGTATTTTAACCATTTTTATTTTTGATATATTCAATGTTAACGAATTCACCATTGAATATATTGCCAGAAATTCGCTCTGGGTATCCATATTTTCCATCATTCCTGGTTCCGGACTCACATCAATATATGCTTTTCCATCATCTGTAATGAAAAAAGAATTGATTTTTGTCCCTTTGGGCCAGGTTGCCTCAAGATGGGCAAGTTGCGGGCCTTTAAGAAGGGCCTTTATAATTTCCAGGCCAAGGTAATGTGAATCCAGATTGGAGGCAAATTTTTTTTTTACGGATTTCAAAGCTGTTTTCTGCTTATCAGCATAATAAACAAATCCCTCAAAAAGATCTTCATTGGATAAAATCTTCTCCTCTTTCACTTCATCATCCGCAACACAGATACCTGCTCCTGCAAAAAGGACCAAAAAAATGACAATGATAATTTTTCTTTGTCTGGATTTCATGTCTAAATTCTTTAAATTAAAATGATATTTGATACAGCATCGCCTAATATGTGTCAAGAAAATAAGCCTTGCAAATCAGATAGGGGTTTAATAAAATTAATTTAAAAAAATATCTTGATGTTTAAAAACCAATATAAAACAGGAATTTACTATGGAAAAAATCAGGCTGGCTCTTTTATCCGGCGGAGTATCTTCGGAAAGAGAAGTTTCCCTTAACAGTGGCAAACAGGTGCTTGAGGCCCTTGATAAGGACAAATATGATATCACGCGGTATGATACTAAAACAGACTTGAAACAGCTTGTCATTGATGCGGACAAGATTGATGCTGCCCTGATCATCCTGCATGGCCCTTTTGGGGAAGACGGAACCGTTCAAGGGCTTTTGGATCTGCTGGATATTCCCTACCAGGGCGCAGGGGTCCTGGGAAGTGCCATGGCCATGAACAAACTGGTTGCCAAAAGGCTTTATGAAGGCGCCGGGGTTCCTACGCCTTCATATCTTTCATTTTCAATGGCTGACACAATTGACCCATTAAAGGTTATCCATGCATTGGATCTTCCTCTGGTGGTAAAACCTGCCTGCGCCGGGTCAAGTGTGGGGATGACCATTGTCAAGACAGCAAAAGATCTTCAAGATGCCATTAAATTAAGTTTTCAACATGATGATACCCTTATTATTGAGAAATATATAAAAGGACTTGAGCTGACCTGTGGTGTCCTTGGTAATGAAGAACTGGAGGCATTGCCCGTCATTGAAATCATCCCTGGAGAAGGTCATGAATTCTTTGATTACAAGGCAAAATACACGGCCGGAGTGACCCGGGAAATCTGCCCTGCCCGTATTGATGACACCATCACAAAAAAAGCTCAGGAACTTGCCATTAAAGCGCACCAAGCCCTTTTTTTAAAAGGATATTCCAGAACAGACATGATCTTAGATGGTCAGAATTTATCTGTTCTTGAAACCAATACCATTCCAGGGATGACGGCAACCAGCCTTTTTCCCCAGTCTGCAGAGGTAGCAGGATATTCCTTTACAAGACTCTTAGACAAACTCATTAAATTATCAATCCAAGAACATAAAAAACAAAAATTAAGGAGATTAGTATGAAGGTCCTGGTTGTTGGTGGTGGTGGTCGTGAACATACAATGGTATGGAAAATATCAAAAAGTCTCCTGGTGGAAAAAATATATTGTGCCCCGGGAAATGCTGGAACAAAAGAGGTTGCAGAATCTGTCCCCATTGACCCAAAGGAGATACATGCTCTGGCAGCCTTTGCCAGGGAAAACAAAATTGATCTTACAGTTGTAGGTCCGGAAGGCCCCCTGGTGGAAGGTATTGTTGATACCTTTGAAGCCATGGGGTTAAAAGTGTTTGGCCCAAGCAAAGCTGCAGCAAAACTTGAAGGCAGCAAGAATTTTTCAAAACAGCATATGCTCAAGTACAAGATCCCCTGTGCCATGGGAAAAGCATTTACGGATACGGGCAAAGCCAAAACCTATGCCAAAGCCCTTGGTTCGCCCTGCGTGGTCAAGGCCGACGGCCTTGCAGCCGGCAAAGGGGTCATCATCTGTTCAACCCTTGAAAAAGCATATAAAGCCATTGATTCCATGCTCAAGGAAAATGCCTTTGGCGATGCCGGCGCCATTGTGGTTGTGGAAGAATGCCTGCAGGGAGAAGAAGCCTCTTT
The DNA here is from genome assembly GCA_027858355.1 of Desulfobacula sp. The sequence goes on along the minus strand of JAQICW010000247.1, from coordinate 2,021 downwards.
TATTGCCTTAACAGATGGGAAAACAGTCCTGCCCCTGCCGGAATCCCAGGATCACAAAAGAATTTTTGACAATGATGAAGGACCCAATACCGGTGGTATGGGAGCTTACTCTCCTGCACCAGTTCTGGATCACATGCTTCGCCAAAAGGCCATGAACGAGGTCATGATCCCGGCTGTACAGGGCATGGCCAAAGAAGGGACTCCGTTTAAAGGCGTTCTTTATGCAGGTCTTATGGTGGATAAAGACCAGATAAAAGTGCTGGAGTTTAACACCCGATTGGGAGATCCTGAAACCCAGCCCATTCTTATGCGACTTGAAAATGATCTGGTACCCCTGATGGAAGCCTGCTGTGACGGCACCCTGCACAATTATTCAACAAAAATAGACCCGAGAGCAGCCATGTGCGTGGTAATTTCTTCAGGCGGATATCCAGGCGCCTATGAGACAGGAAAAGAAATCTTCGGCCTTGATGAGGCCAACAATGTTAAAGATACTATGGTCTTTCATGCTGGAACAGCCGTAAAAGACGGTAAAACCGTCACGGCAGGCGGCAGGGTCCTTGGGGTAACATCCCTGGGTGACACTGTCAAAGATGCCATTGACCTTGCATATGAAGCCTGTTCAAAAATTTCATTTGACAAACACTTTTATCGCAAAGATATCGGAGCTAAGGCCTTAAAAAGGCTTTCCATTCCCCCACAGGTGAGCGTGATCATGGGAAGTGACTCTGATTTCTCTGTCATGGAAAAAGCTCTGTCCATATTGAAAAAATTTGACATCCCTTACACTGTCACTGTGTCATCTGCCCACAGGACCCCGGAAAGGGCAGCTAAACTTGCCATTGAGGCAAAAGAAAAAGGAATAAAGGTTATCATATGTGGTGCAGGCCATGCCGCCCATCTCGCAGGTGTCATAGCAGCCCATACCACACTTCCTGTTTTAGGGGTACCCATAGATTCATCAGCGCTCCAGGGCATGGATTCTTTGCTGGCCACGGTGCAGATGCCTCCTGGAATTCCCGTGGCAACCATGGCCATAGGAAAATCAGGGGCCTATAATGCCGGCATTTTCGCAGCCCAGATTCTTGGTGTTTCAGATCCTGAGATAGCACGGAAACTTGCCGCCTTTAAACAGGAAATGGCAGACAAGGTCAATAAAAAGGCCCAGAGTTTTGCATGACAGACAAAAAATAGTCTTAATTGATCCTGTAATGCCTGATCCGGTTAGTATTGCTAAAGCCGGAAAGATCCTCCAGAAAAATGGAGTCGTGATCTTTCCGGCTAAATGTCTTTATGGGGTTGCCGCCAATGCTTTGGATGAAACCGCCATAAAAAAAGTGTTTCATTTAAAACAAAGGCCATGGATCAACCCTATTCTTGTCCTGATATCGGATAGGATCCAGCTTTCAACTCTTGTCACTTCAATTTCCAGACAGGCATACACACTCATGGATGCCTTCTGGCCGGGAAATATCACCCTTGTGTTTGAAGCAAAAAAGCATATATCAAAATATTTAACCGCCGGAACTGGAAAAATCGGCATAAGAATTCCAGCCCACCCCGTTGCAAAAGCTCTTGTTGAATATGTTAACTTTCCCATTACCGGGACAAGCGCCAACCTGTCCGGGAAGAATGGCTGTAACCAGATCGATCAATTATCATCCACCATCATTGATCAGGCTGACCTGGTCCTGGATGCCGGCACATTAAAAGGCGGCAGGGGATCAACCATTGTAGATGTTACTGCCTCTTCTGTTACCATCATCCGGGAAGGCGAAGTCACGGCAAACCAAATTAATAAAATCCTGAAAATTTGACATTTCCCAGGTCATAATTTCATTGACAAAGTCTAAATTTTCCCTTAAAAAGAACCATTCCTGCCGGAGTGGTGGAATTGGTAGACGCAGAGGACTCAAAATCCTCCGGGCGCAAGCCCTTGCGAGTTCAAGTCTCGCCTCCGGTACCAAAGATGATAAAGGGTTTTCACTTTTTTGCTGAAAACCCTTTTTTATCCTGAAAAT
>JAQICW010000126.1 GCA_027858355.1 Desulfobacula sp. | reverse complement strand
TGTTCTCAGGAGGCTTTGGGTATTCAACAGAAGCGTTATGAAAATGATTATGTTTTACCATTTCTAAACGCTGCTGGGCCTCATCCAGAATTTGAGATTTAGTTTGTGCCTCGTATTTTTTAACAAAAGATCCGAGAAGCTGAGGTCCGTGATGGGAGAAGGCAAGATGGTGGATTACCCCAACAAACACAATAAGCGAAAGCACCATAAAAAATAGTCCGATTAAATATGATAACAAAGGGTGACTCAATCTTTTTTTGGTGCCGGACATTTTTTATTTTCTCCTTATGCCATATTTTAAACAGCTTATTCTACAAAATTTCCATTTGGTTGATGCATTAGAAGTCTGCTAAAGGTCATTCCCTTGGGTTACTGGGAATACAGAGTCCCTTTTCTTTTAGGAGCCGGATCATATGTTCACGTTCCTCTGGAATCTCTTTGAGATTATTCAGGTATTCCAAAAAATGTTCTTCTATCTGATGGTCGCGCATAATTTTACCGGTTAAAAAAGTCCATTGTACAGGAAACCTGCCCGGAACAAAGTGGACATTAATCCAATGCCAGAAAGCGAGCACGATCAATGCCAAAATGGCCTCATCAGCATGCATCAGACGGGCCAAGTCCTGAAAAAAGGCGGCAAATGACTCAGCACCAAACATGGCCGGCGGAAGTATCTTACCAATAGTTTGAGGCAGTAATTTTGCCGCTATATCAGGAAATAAAAGAGCCGAACCTGCAGCGGCCAATACAAAACTGCCGTACATAACCGCTAAATAATGAAACTTTTGCTTATACATGAATTTTTCCATTTTTGGCCGGTAAGGTTCAAGCCCTATAAAATATTTGATATCATGGATCAAATCATAAAGATCTTTTAACCTGGGTATCTGGGTTCTTTTCAAGTCAAACTCTTTGTTGAAGATTTTTATTAAAGTCCCGCCGATAATAGTAAGAAGGTGATACGCAGATGTAAGCATCATCGTGATTGCACCGATTTTATGGATGAGCCGGGCAATGTCGATACCTCCAAAAAATGAAATAACATATGGCGCCCAGAACACATCACTGAAATATATCGGCAATCCTGTTGCGGCCAGGACAAGGAAGCTTATGAATAACAGTGTGTGCTGTATCACGATATGAACTGAAAAGCGTGGCAGATCACCCATTGGATCGGATGTTACATACTTATGTATGTCTCTGGGAATATATCCGATCCCCTCCACAAGGGTATAATATTCTTCATCCTCAGTTTCAGCAGGAATTGGAAAGGGTTTTAGAACTTTTTCACAAGTCGTTGCCATATGGCCTCCTATTTTTTCTTTTCAGATACTGATTTTGGTTTTCCATGCCAGATTGTTCCCTGTTTCAACCGCAGCCTGGCACCATCTTTGCGTCTACCCATTGTTTCAAGCAACAAAAGCCCCACAAGAGCCAGAACAGAGCCGTACATACCTAAGCTGAGGCTGAGGCTTATCATTTTAATAATGGGATTTCCTGCATGCGCGGTGTCGGGGTGCACGGCTATATCTACAAACATTTGATCCGTATTCTTGTGGCATTGATTGCATATCTGTATGATATTGTCTTTGTTAATGGTTGCTTTTTTGTTATCACTCTTATTAATATCATGCAGGGCACTTGATGCATGGCAACTGATACAATTGGCTGCTTTCTGAGATCCTAATCTTACTAGCTTCCCATGAACTGACTGGTTATAACTATCAACAGCCTGCAGGGCCTTTTCGGAAACATTCAATTCTTTCATCAACTTTCTGTCTTCATGACATTTTGAACATAACTCAACGATTTCCCTTGATGAACGGGAGGTTTTTTTCCGAAGCCTGTGTGTAATGTGCTTATATGCCATTGTAACACCCCGTTCCGGGTGGCAGTTAGTACAGCGAGCCAGTGTTTCCTTGTAAGACACACGATCTTCTGAAATTTTAGTATATAAGGGGTTCAGGTGACAGAATTTGCAATTTGGCTGGGCATTTTTAAGCAATTCGGGATCATCGGGTTTAAAGCCGTGGGCACTTTCTTGAAATATATTGATTATTTTTTTATGAGAAAATTTCTCCTGGGCAAAGGGTGGTTTTATATGGCATTGATTTGCACAGTTAACGTTTTCAGTTATGGGATCATGCGGAATTTTGGTAATATAAGTGTGACAATCTCTACAGGAGATATTTCTGTGGACACTGTGACTGTAAAGCATTTCATTTACATAATAATTCCTTTTTTGCCCATTTTCATCAACCCGGGCATTGAATCGGTGCTTATGACACATGAAACAATTTTCTTTATCTGCTGCCACGGCTGTTGAACCACAAAAGAGTAGCGTGCTAATTCCAATCCATAACACCCAGATCATGATACATCTATTTGATATTTTCAAAGCGCCTCTCCAATAATAATTCAAATACTTCTAAATTGACTTCCTGGAAGATTCTTTAGTTTAGAGTCAATTAGTTTAGAGTCAAACTGTAAAACAATAGTAATCTTTAAGACCTGACCTAGGGTGTCCAAAAAATAAACTATTGATATAATAGTATTATTTCCACACCGCTTGACAGTCGATCGACATAAAACGGCCCATGTCCACAAAAAAATCATGATGAGATTTTGAGCCAACTCTCAATTCTGCTGTAGTGGGACCTTTGAAAGCTAATAAGGATTTTTAAAATTGGTTCTAACTATTTATTGTGACACGTCAGGCAAAGCGCACTATTGTCATTTTTTTTCCATAATAGACCATATCTTGGTGCCTGGTAATTACCGTTTCCCATTTTATTGTGAATATCATGGCAGGAGGTACATTCCACCCGGTTATCAACTAGAAGATCATTTGAAATTATGTCGCCCAGTCCGGAATTTGTTGTTACCGGATCATGAAGTTTTCCGTCGGATGATGCTAATGCTGATGTATAATCAAAAGAAATGGGATGATCATTGCTCAGGTTTGTTGATAAAATGATCTTATGACCGTTCATGAATAGAACCCCATCTACTTTGGAACCCCAGTTATTCAAAGCCACTGTACCATCATGGCAGGAAAGACAAAGCTTTGATACACCGGAAGGTTGATGGATTGTGCTATCTCCTTCAAATGTATTCGAGTGATAGAGTGTAAAAACTGATGTGGTTAATTCATGGTTCCATAACGGCTTAGCAGTTGTTGAATCCATTGCATTGTGGGGAGTATGGCATACAATACAGATTTCGTTGGTTCCATTATCAACGGGAATACCTACACCGCTATCTGTAAAATCGTGAACAGAGCCGACAATACCTGAAAAGGCAATTGATGTGTAACACAGAATAATAAAAGAGCATGATCCCAGAATAAAAGTTATATTTTTAAACATTGTCTCGCCTTATAATAGTTTATAGCCGTCGTTATTTTAGAAATCATAAATAAATAACAAATTTAATTTAAAATAATGCAAATGGTATGCCAAAGGAGAAGAAAACAGCACAACTGGCCTTAAAAAAGCGGCATTATGCAAAATCAATTATATTAATGGTTAAAATGAAAGAAGAATGCCCAGTGCACAGTGTATACAGTAAGCGTTTGCTAATAAGACATTACAAATGGAGAGACTTGATCAATGGTCGATAATATTTTTTTTATGAAATAAATTACGTAAAAAATACTAAATGGGTGGTATTTTACATCAATTATGAAAAAAAGTTTTCATAAATATGTTTAATACTCATTTGCGCTGATAGAGTCGCCATGAAAACAATGGCAGAATCTGCAGTGCAGTATTTAAGTGAGCAAGTATTATGCCAATGACTAATATTCAAATTTATTAGAAAAAAGTAACAGTGACAAACAATAATATTGTATTTTTTTCCAATGCATTCAGGGAGAC
>JAQICW010000119.1 GCA_027858355.1 Desulfobacula sp. | reverse complement strand
TCCACCCCTTTCAAAAGGTCATCAATATTCCCAAGGTCCAGTTTTGCCTGGATGGGGGTGATTTTAATGGATGAATTGAGTCGTCCCAGGCTGTCTGCTGCAGAAAGAGCCTTGGGCTGCCCAATGGAAGATTCCTTGTGAAGGAGCTGCCGGTTTAAATTGCTGGGTTCCACCTGGTCATGGTCAACAATGATCAAATGGCCCACCCCGGCTGCTGCAAGATATAAAGAAGACAAAGAACCCAGGCCTCCGGCTCCGGCAATCAATATACTTGACCTGGCCAATTTTTCCTGGCCAAGGGCACTTATTTGGGGCAGTTGAATCTGGCGGCTGTATCGCTGGTCATCCACAAGGGGCATATTTTATCAGCTTCCTTTTTTTATTTTTTTCTTTTCGTCTTATTTTTTCATTGGTGCTTTTCTGTTTCTCTGTTGCAGGCTTTAATTATCAAGCCTTTATCCATTTGACCTGTTTTTATAATCCTGGATAGCATGATACATCCGTTCCGGAGTCAATGGAAGTTCATTGAGCCTGACCCCTGCGGCATTGTAAACAGCATTGAGGATGGCTGGTATTGTTGGCATGATAGCACCTTCCCCCACCTCTTTTGCGCCATAGGGCCCATTGGGTTCGTCGCTTTCCACCACCACAGTCTTTACACTGGGCATGTCCATGGAAGTGACAATCTTGTATTCTGCCAGATCATTGTTCAGAACCTGTCCTTTATCATTAAAAATTACCTCTTCGTGCATGGCTTCTCCGATGCCCATGGAAATAGAGCCTTCCATCTGGCCCTCCACCGAGGTCATGTTGATGGCCTTGCCGCAGTCATGGGCATCGGTGATATTGTCAATGGTTACCTGGCCGGTTTCCATATCCACGGTCACCTCAGCCACCTGGGCTGAACACCCATAGGCAGGTGATGTTCCCACGGCCGCACCCTTGAATTTTCCCCCCAGGTCATGGGGTTTGTATTTGCCGGTTCCCACAATGGAGCCCTTTTCAAGAAAGGCAATTCTGGAGGCCTCTTTAAACGTGAGTTTTTCAGAATCAGGGTTGTCTATCCATCCCCTGTGTTCCTTGATATATCGGGTCCTGAGCACTGAAAAATCTGGGGTTTTTCCTGCAAACTCGATAAATCCTTTTTTGATATCCAATTCTTCCACAGGGATATTCAGTTGATCTGCAAGAACTTCCAATACCTGGGCCTTGGCATGGTCGGCTGCATCCTTGGTGGCATGGCCGGTCATAAGGGTCTGACGGCTGGAATAGGCGCCTAGATCCACACCCATGTCTGTATCTCCGGAAGCCAGGCGGATATTGTCCAGGGGAGTCCCCAGGGCTTCGGCAGCAATCATGGCAAAGGCTGTGTCCGATCCCTGGCCTATTTCGGCCGAGGCCGTATAGACAAGGGCAGTTCCACCATCTTCAGTCAGCTTGACAATGACGGTTCCGTGATAGGTGTCAGACCGGTAAATGGGATAACCAGCCCCGGAAACAAAGAAGCCGCATGCCATGCCGATTCCTTTCCCAGGCAGCATATTTCCCTTTTTTTTGTCCCAGTCCGAGCCTTTGCGAACCGCTTCGATACATTCTGACATGCCAAAGGAACTTAAGTTTAAATCATTGCAGGTGGTGTCGCCTGCTTCCATCATGTTCTTAATCCTCAGTTCCAGGGGGTCCATGCCTATTTCCTCGGCAATCATGTCCACCTGCTGTTCAAATAAGGCCCGGGCAATTACAGCCCCATGGCCACGCTGGGCACCGCAAGTGGGTTTGTTGTTATAGACCCTAAACCCGTCATAACTCATATTGGCAATTTTGTAGGGACCGCCCAAAAGGGAGCCGGTATAATACACAGTGGCAATGCCAAAGCTGGTATAGGCTCCGCCGTCAAGACAGCATTCATGTTTGATGGCCATGAGCGTTCCGTCTTTTTTGGCACCTGTGGTAATGGTATGGGTGAACTGGTGGCGGGCCCTTGCATACATAAAGACCTGCTCCCTTGTATAGCCCATTTTGACAGGTTTCCTGGTCTCTCTGGCAAGGATACAGCAGGCAAGTTCCATGGGATTAGCAGCAGCCTTGATCCCGAATCCTGCCCCTACATAGGGTTTTTTTACCCTCACCTTGCCCACATCCATTCCCAGGACCATGGCCACTGTTCTTTGGACATAATGGGGAACCTGGGTGGAGCTGACCAGGGTGAGTACTCCCCGGTTATCAAATTCAGCAATGCATGTCTGCATTTCAATAAAGGCCCCGTCCTGGCGTTTGTTCTTCATGGTGCTGGTCTTGATGATATCGCATGTTTTTAATGCAGCTGCAACATCTCCAAATTCCTGGTGAACCTCTGCGCATAAATTGCCAGGAGAATTTTCATGGAGCTGGGGTGCCCCGTCTTTCATGGCATCTTCCACTGTGAATACAGCAGGCAGAAGTTCGTATTCCACTTGTATTAATTGAACGGCTTTAAGGGCAATTTCCAGGGAAACAGCTGCCACAGCAGCGATTTCATCCCCAATATACCGAACTTTGTCAATGGCAAAAACAGTTTCATCATACCGGGCCGGGCTGACCCCGTATTTGATGGAGCCGGCTTCTTTGGATGTGATAATAGATTTTACACCGGGAAGTTTTTTGGCTTCTGAGGTGTCAATGGAAAGGATTATTGCATGGGCATGGGGGCTTTGGAGCAGGGCTCCGTAGAGCATGCCCGGCCTTGAAATATCGTCGGTAAACACGGCCTGTCCAGTGGCCTTGTCAGGGGAGTCAACGCGGTGTGCCCGACTGCTAATAATATCGAATTTTTTCATGGATTTCTCCTTGGCTAGGCTGGTTTATGAAGACTGGGATTCAATGGCTTTGAAGATTTTTTTATATCCCGTACACCGACAGAGATTTCCTGAAATGCCTTCCCTGATTTCCTGTTCCGTTGGGGACGGGTTTTTATCCAGCAGGTTTTTGGCTGACATGATAACGCCTGGGGAACAAAATCCGCATTGAATGGCGCCTTTTGCAACAAAGGCTTCCTGAAGAGGATGAAGTCCATCATCTGAACTCAGGCCTTCAATTGTCTCAATGACAGAGCCATTGGCCTGAACCGCCAGGACAAGGCAGGAATTGACGACATCGTTGTCCATGATCACGGTGCAGGCACCGCAGTCGCCTGTGTCACATCCTTTTTTGGTGCCGGTCAGTCCAAATTGGTAACGGATCAGGTCGGCAAGGGTAATATTTGGTTCAACCGCTATTTCATGGGATTGATCATTAATGGTCAGGTTGATTATTTTTTTCATTGCTTTCTCCTGTTAGATTGGCAAAGCTTTTTTATAAATTAAGTTCATGGAAAATAGCTTACTTAAGAAAGGCCCTGGGCCAGCTCAAAGGCCGCGGCCAGGGTTCGTTTTGTTAAAACCCCTACCATGGCCTGTCTGTATCCGGCAGTTCCCCTGAAATCATCTATGGGAAGACAGTCCAGTCTTCTGGCAATTTCGCCCGCAGCAAAGAAGGATGACTCTACCGGGGTTTGACCTAGAAGGGATGCTTCTGCTTTGGGGGCCCTGACAGGGGTTGGGGCGACAGATCCCAGGGAGATACGGGTTTTAATGATTTTAAGACTGGCTGGGTCATATTCCAGGAAGGACGCCACATTGACCACATTGATTTCAGATGATTTTCTTTTGCCCAGCTGGATATAGTGTGCCCCGCTGTGCTTGGGCGGTATGGGCAGCCTGAAACCGGTCAGGATTTCGTCGGGCTTGATGCAGGATTTGCCAGGCCCTGTGAAAAAATCTTTGATGGGAATCTCTCTTTTTTTGTCTGTGTTTTCCAGAATCACACTGGCATCATAGACCAGGAGAGCCGGCAGGGTGTCTCCGGCAGGGCTGGCATTACAGGCATTGCCGCCGATGGTGGCCCGGTTCCGGATCAAATGGTTGCCAAGATTGTCGCAGCCGGCTTTGAGCGTCTTGAATTTTTCCTTAATAATGGGCGAGGAAGATAATTGGGACATGGTGGCGCAGGCACCAATGATCACAGAGTCTTCCTCTTTTGTGATCCTGGATAAATCCTTGATCCTGGACAGGCTGATGATATTTTTTGTTGAGATGAGCTTTTTTTTAAGGTGAACCAGAAGATCGGTTCCCCCAGCCAAAAGTTTTGCATTCTCTTTATGGGTCTTTTTGAGTTTCAGTGCATCCTGGATGGAAAAGGGCTCGT
>JAQICW010000109.1 GCA_027858355.1 Desulfobacula sp. | reverse complement strand
CGTCTGGGTTATGTCATTATTACCATTGGTGTTCTTGGTTTTCTGGGCCTTGGCCTGCCACCGCCAGATCCTGACTGGGGCGGAATGGTCAATGAAACGCGTCAGATGGCAATGGTTTTTCCCTATATGACCCTGTTTCCATGTATTGCAATATCTTCATTAATTCTAGGGTTTAATCTATTGGCGGATGGTTTGCGTGAAATCTCATTACGTGATTAAAAGGTAAAAAACAATGAATGACATTCAAGAACCTGTACTGATTTGCAAAGACCTGTGTATTTCATATTATACACGAGCCGGAGAGATCCCTGCCGTAGTTGATTTTTCTCTGACGGTTAAGCCGGGAGAGACCATCGGTATTGTCGGAGAATCAGGCTGCGGTAAATCAACAGTTGCCATGGCGATCATGCAGTACATGGGTGCCAATGGTGGTATCAAAAGCGGTAGTATAACCTTCAAAGGCCGTGATTTAACTACTTTGAACGAAAATGAATTGCGCAGCATTCGAGGAGCAGAGATATCAATGATCTATCAGGAGCCGTTTGCTTCTTTAAATCCAAGCCTTAAAATCAGCACCCAGCTCATGGAAGTGCCCCTGGCACATGAAAACATCTCCAGGGAGGAGGCACGCAAGAGATCTGTACAAATGCTGACGGATGTCAAGCTACCTGATGCTGAACGGGTTATGGAGTCTTATCCCCATCAGCTATCGGGCGGACAGCAACAGCGGGCTGTTATTGCCATGGGGCTTTTGTCCAAACCATCTTTGTTATTACTGGATGAACCCACCACTGCCCTGGATGTTACAGTGGAGGCCGGTATTGTTAAATTAATTGGAGATATCAGCAAAAAATTCGGCACTTCCCAGATCTATATCTCCCACAATCTAGGTTTAATTTTAGAAACCTGCGATCGGGTGTTTGTGATGTATTCCGGTGAAGTTGTAGAAGAAGGAACCATTAATTCTCTTTTTCACTGGCCAAAACACCCCTATACCCACGGTCTTTTTTCATGTATTCCTTTGCCCACAACAGATAAGAATGCAGCTCCCTTAAAGCCCATCCGGGGACAATTACCCCTGCCTTTTGAACGGCCCTCCGGGTGTTATTTTGGTCCCCGTTGTGATCATTTTAAAAAAGGCTTGTGTAATAAAGACCATTTTAAAATGGAGCATGTGGAAGACAGTGCGTCTGATCATCGTGTCCGATGTTTACGGTATAAAGATATTGATCATACAAAAGGTCTGTCCGATGAAACGGCCAGGGAATCACTTGAGATCGGCAAACAAGTCCTTAATGTTGATGGTATGAAAAAATACTACGAGGTAAAAGACTCCTCATTCATGGCCATGATTACAGGTAAAAGTGCCCGGTTCGTAAAAGCAAATGAAGAGCTGAACTTTACGGCCCATGAAAGTGAAACTGTAGCCATTGTTGGTGAATCAGGCTGTGGTAAATCAACCTTTGCCAAAGTTCTAATGGGACTGGAAACAGGAACAGATGGAGAGATCCGCCATAATGGCAAAGATATTTCAGATATAGAAGTTCGGGATCGTTCCACCAAACAGATCCGTTCTCTGCAAATGGTTTTTCAAAATCCTTTTGACACTTTGAACCCCAGCCATACCATTGGTGGACAGATATCAAGGGTTATCAGGCAATTTGGTATTGAGACCGATAAAACAAAAATTTTTAACCGTGTAATGACCTTGCTGGATATAGTCAAGCTTCCCAGAGATTTTTATTTCAGAAAACCCAGGCAGTTATCCGGCGGCCAGAAGCAGCGTATCGGTATTGCCAGGGCATTTGCCGGGAACCCGAGCATTGTGATTGCCGATGAGCCTGTGTCTGCTTTGGATGTATCTGTGGCAGCTGCTGTGACAGAGCTTTTAATGGATATCCAGCGTAAGCATAAAACCACTCTGCTTTTTATCAGTCATGATCTAAGTGTTGTTCGCTATCTGTCGGATCGTATTGTTGTCATGTATCTTGGGCATATCCTTGAAAGAGGAACCACAGAGGAAATATTCGCTCCCCCCTATCATCCCTATACAGAGGCATTATTATCTGCAGTTCCCATTGCTGATCCTGAAATAACCAAGCGTATAATATTGCTGGAAGGAGACCTGCCAAGTGCAATGAATCCTCCCAAAGGTTGCCCGTTCTGCACCCGGTGCCATCGGAAAATTGGTGATATTTGTGATAATGAGCTTCCAAAAGAACAATTGGTAAAAGACCGGCATGTCATCAAATGCCATATACCCATTGAAGAATTGAGTAAGATAGAGCCTGTCATAAGAATACCAAAAGCATCAGAACGTATTCATGTACAATAAAAAAAATGAATCTGCCTGATTTTTTAACCCTATTAAAGAGTTAAAAAATGATCGATTTCTTACAACAATTCAATCCCGTAACACAGGCATTTATTGCTACTCTATTTACATGGAGTGTAACTGCTGCTGGAGCTGCACTGGTGCTCTTTTCAAAAACAATAAACCAGAAATTCATGGATTCTATGCTTGGTTTTGCTGCAGGAGTGATGATCGCTGCAAGTTTTTGGTCCTTGCTTTCACCTGGCATTGAGATGGCAGAGCAATTGGGACAGATTCCATGGCTGAGCGCAGTCATTGGATTTATGGGCGGTGGTATTTTTATGCGGGTAATCGATAAATTTTTGCCACATATTCACCCAGGCTTGAGTGTTGACAAAACAGAAGGGATAAAAACATCATGGCAACGAAGCACACTTCTTGTACTTGCCATAACCCTTCACAACATACCCGAAGGCTTGGCTGTAGGCGTGGCTTTTGGTGCTGTAGGCGCCAATCTTCCTTCTGCTTCCATTGGTGGAGCCATAGCGTTGGCAATCGGTATTGGTATTCAGAATTTCCCGGAGGGAGCTGCTGTTTCTATGCCTTTGAGAAGGGAGAGGATGTCCAAAGGAAAGAGTTTCTTTATGGGGCAAGCTTCCGGTGTGGTTGAACCCATTGCTGGGGTTATCGGTGCATTATTTGTCATGAAAATGCAAAATATTTTACCATACGCACTATCTTTTGCAGCTGGTGCAATGATTTTTGTAGTGGTGGAAGAACTCATCCCGGAATCTCAAAGTAAATATGAGAATATCGATACAGTAACAATGGCAACAATGGTTGGTTTTTCAGTCATGATGATTCTCGATGTGGCTTTGGGATAAGTGTTAGCCTGGCACCCATTACATATATGGCAGCAGCTATTTTTAATGTTGTCTTTATTTTTTTGTCATTTAGGCGATAAACTGTTAAAAAATACTTCATCAACCATATTACAAACAAAGACACAAGGAGATCGTCATGAATTTAATGGGTTAACAGGGAGGACAATATAAGCCTCTGTCACCGGAACAGGTTAAAACTATACATAAAGCTTCCTTAAAAATTCTGGAAAACACCGGGATTACCTATGAACCAGGGCTGGAGGAAACAATAAAAATGCTGGAAAACAACGGTGCCTCCATTGACAAGGACCAGAAACGAATCAGATTTCCAAAAGAATTGGTCACCACCCAGGTGGCCAAGGCCCCTGAAAAAGTTTTGCTCTGTGGTCAGGACCCTAAAAATGATATGAATTTAACCGAAGACCGTGTCCATCTTGGAACAGGGGGTGCTGCCATCAAGATCCTGGATCCGGATACGGGTAAAATACGTTCCACCACCCTGGATGATCTGTACAAGGTCTCGCGCCTGGTAGACCAGCTTTCCAATATTCATTTTCTGGTTCGGCCCTGTATTCCAACTGATATCGATGAAAAAGACTATGACATCAATATGTTTTATACCTGCCTGGCCGCATCAGGCAAGCATGTTATGTCCGGGGTCAACGATGAAGAAGGCCTCCACAGGGTAATGGAACTGGCAGCCATGATCATGGGTGGAAAAGAAAAGCTCAAAAAACGACCCATCATCTCGATCACTGCCTGTTTTGCCATAAGTCCCCTGAAACTTTGTACCCAGTCCACCCGGATCATGCAGGAAGCCATCCGTAATTTTATCCCCGTGGCATTGTCCAGCGCACCCATGGCAGGTTCCACATCTCCTTTGACCATGGCAGGCACCCTGGCCCAGCTCCATGCCGAGCAACTGGCCGGTATCACCATCTGCCAATTGACAAATCCAGGGGCTCCTCTGCTCTATGGAGGAATTCCAGGCATGGCAAATCTAAAGACCATGGGATATTCAGGCGGCGCTGTGGAATTCGGAATGATGAATGCAGCCATTCACCAGTTATCCAGTCATATTAAAGTCCCCAATTATAATTCATCTGGTCTTTCTGACTCCAAAGTACCAGATGCCCAGGCAGGATATGAAAAAGCCTTTACATCTGTTCTGGCATCCATGGGCGGTTCCAATTATATCCACCACGCTGCCGGCATGCTGGAATCAATGCTCACCATTGCCCATGAACAATTTGTCATTGATGACGAAATCATTGGAAATTGCTGCAAGGTGCTTAAAGGGATTGAGGTGGATGAAGAACACCTGGCTCTGGAGGTGATTGATTCAGTAGGTCCTGGCGGCGATTTCATGACTTCACCACACACCATGTCCCATCTGAGGAAAGAATATTATATAGGGAACGGGGTCACGGACAAAAAAGCCCGGGGGAAATGGGAATCAGCAGGCAGTCTTGATACCAGACAAAGAGCACTTGCCATAGCCAGAAAATTGCTTGAAACACCTCAACCATCTTATATCCCGGAAGAGATTGACAAGGCCATAAGAGAAAAATTCAATATTTTGTTATAGTGGTGTACCTGATATGTGCGGTATAGTTGTCTATTACGGGGATGCAGAAAACAGGCTGACCTACAGGGTGTATGCCCGCATACAATGTCAGAGAATCAATATCGGAAAATAAAGAATCGAAGAAGTATTCTCCCAATCCTTCACCCTGTTTTTCATAAAACAACCGACCTTCTGACAAGTCAGTTATTGTTGGGAGGTAAAGCATATATTTGGAAGTAAATATATGCCTGCGTTCACTTAAAACGGAATAACGGCCAACCGCTTCGTTCTTTTCTGTAGCCATGATAGTTGTGGAGAAAAGCTTTATGCCGCAAAAATGGCCATAGGTCCAAAGCAGCTTACAGAACCTGAAACAAGAAATACTGCCAGACGTGCTTTTCAAACCAATACCCAATTAACATCTTTTGAAATCGGCACAGCCATTGGCAAATCAAGGCAGGCAGTTGACTCATATATTGCTGATTTAAGGGCCACAACCCTTTTGGAGCTTGATCTTAAAATCTTTCATTTAAACCTGCTGGGTATTCCCCAGGACAGGATTGCAAAGAGACTGGGCATTCCGCGAAAGACTTTATTTAACCATTTGGCCAAAATGCCAGCTATGGCAAAATGGCCAAATAGCGATTTATCCAAAGGATTTTCAGTCCCGCAGGTTGCGCAAAAGCATGGCTGGCCTGAACCTTTGGTGTAGTCAAAGGCCCTGAACAAAAAGGATAATTATTCTAATTCGGCATTTTACTGAAATATGTAAGTCGTCCCCACACTGTTTAATATGAAGTTGTCAGGCATTTCTTGGGCAAACCGGTTTATCGCATTCCATCCGGTACAGTGCATGGGGATGATATAATCTGGATCAATCGCTTTCATTTCACCAATTGTCGGGTCTATAAGCTTCTCGTTTTCCCCTGTAAGATGAAATCCACCCATGACAGCATGGACATCGTTGATTTCAGATACCTTTTGGATATGTTTGATTGTGTTAATGATTCCAGCGTGAGAGCACCCACCAATCACGACTAAACCTTTCCCTTTTATATTTATGGCGATGCCTTGATCATCGTGAAATGGATCAGGTATCCAACTATCATCAATTTTTGCCTCTGCGCCAGGCATACCCTTTTCAAAATCAGTTTGTCTTTTTACATTTCCGGATAACAGTATAAGATCAGCAGCAATAGTTGTAGGGCCTTCTATCTTTTGCAAATCGCCTCCTGCTTTTATCACCGTTTCCTCATCCATCGCAGGCAGATCAACTTTGAATTCAGGCATCACTTCAACACGACGGGGAACAAATGCACTTGTGTGCAGGAACACGGGTAACTCTTTGTTGACTTCATTTAAAACTTCCAGCAAACCGCCACAATGGTCAAAGTGTCCATGACTCAAAATGACGGCTTCTATATCCTTGAATTTTGCACTCACCTCTCCCATCAATACAGCCTTGCTGGACGCAAGCATTTTAGCATTATGGAGAAGACAGTATCCAGAAATACCTGTATCAAAAAGCAATGTATGAGTTTTCGAACCCGAATATACTTTAAGGAGATATGATAATCCAGGTTCTGACATGGGCGCACCAGGTGGCAAAACTTTCATCCGCTTGATCATGTCTGTATCAGAAAGGAAAAGATCGGAATAATTGTCAACCAGTATTATGATTTCAGCCTTGTCCGCTTCTTTTAATATTATTTTCCCCATACTGCCTCCTTTTGTAATAGTTCAAGCATTAGGCTTGAGATCTTCTTTCTCTATACAAAAGCCATTTTAAAAATACAATACATTTGACAAACTGGCGACTGGATTTTTGATCCTTCCCAAAAAACTGGAAACTGAGTTGAGCCAAATTTTTCAGGAAAAAATCAGTTGATGTATATAATTGGTAACTTTAAGAATTCAAGCTTTAAAATACTCAACCTTTGGATAATTAGTCATAGCTCCAGCCGGACTTCAAATTGATATTCAAAAATTAAATTTCTGATGGGTAAAGAAAAATCCTCGAATACCAGATGTTGTGGCTTGAAGGTTTTTAAAAAAGTGAACTTATCACGTTAAAATAGTCGGTACCGTCAAAATTCTGATCTCCGAATATTTCTTTTGGAAGTTGTCGCTAAATTGAAAATTTTGCTCGTCACTAATGATACCATAAGTCAACACTAGTATTTTTATTCCAAAAAATAATTTGTTTGTTTGAAAAGGCCGGGGTTAATTTTAAGAAATTGCTGAAAGATTGAAATTAATGATAGCCTTATTTTTTGATAATGGAATTGATTCTGTCGAGGATTTTTTCTTCCCTATGTTTGATATTTTCTTGGCATAAATTTTTTGGATTCTCCCCGGCCTGGTTAATAAGCTTGTAACTCAATTCCACAAGATAATCATTGGCTGTTTGACTGATAGTATTGTCTTCATTTTCCCAGAATATGGGGGATTTGCTGTCGGACATACTTTTTAAAATAGCGTGACAGGCAAAAGTTAGAAGAGTTGCCACCCATTTGACGGCAGGGTCTAAAAAATATACGTCTGCCTCAAATTCGAAGATACCGCGTTTATTAAGCCGCTCCATTTTCTCAAACCGGTGATATCCTGATGTGCCGGCAAGGACAATCTGCATATGACTTAAAAGATTTGCCGTCCGCGCCAGGCGGTCCAAAAGCTTATTCTCCATTAAAAATGATATGTTTTCTTTAAGGTCATTGAGACTGCTGTCCGGCACGAACATGAGAAACCCAATTTCAGGTTCAATACCGTGTTTTCTGCATAATTCAATGGCTTTGGATGATTGAGCAGGCACAGAGCTTTTTTCGATTCGGCTTAATACACTAGATGACCCGCTTTCAACGCCCATGAGAAGGCTTTCAAATCCGGCACCCACAAGTTTTTTAAGTATGTCATCATCAAGATCCTGGGGTCTTGTCTCCATGCCAAACTTAATGTTCATTGGTTTTATAAGATCCATTAGATCTATTATTCGCTTTTTCCCTCTTGCCCCGGGGCCGATAAAATTGGGATCACAAAAATAAAATTGAGTTGCCCCCTGGGCCACAAGCCCTTTAATCTCATCTGCAACATTCTGAGGGGATCTGCCCCGCCAAAGGCTTCCCTGATTATAAAATGAAGGGACCGGGCAGAAGCTGCAATGATTGTAGCATCCCCGACTGGCAAGAATGGTGACTATTCCTTCAAGACAGCTTCTTTTAGGAAAAGCAAACACATCTGGATTCTTCGCAGGTGTTCTCATCCGGCTTGTATTATCAGTAAGACAGGATTTTAAGGCCAGCCCTTCAATGGTTTCCAAAGGTTTCCCTTTTTCTATGGACCTGGCAAGTTCTGTAAGGGTGCGCTCAAACTCCCCAACAGCAATGGAGTCCACCTGATCGCACATTTTTAAAATTTGCCGGTATACCAGGGACGGGAAAAAACCGAACAGATTAATATGACCTGAAAATCCAAGGGTTTTCAATTCTGAGAAAAAATCAAACAGCGCAGGGGTGTGCTCCCAGAAATAGACGGCATTCACACATAGAAGATCCGGGTTGAGCGTCAGTATTTTTTCTTTTGTTTGATCAAAAGAAGCAGTTGGTAAGGCCTCGTCCAGAAATGTTGTGTCAAATCCTTCTGTCTCTAAAGCCGCGGCTGCATAACCTCCCATGAGGCATGACCACAAAGGGGTATTGGCAATATCGTTAAATCGTTTTTCTGAAGCAATTCTGGGGTGTTCCATAACAATGGTTTTCATTATACAACCTCTTGAAGTGAAGGGGTTAACCCAAGTCTGGAAAAAACCCCGGCGCTATGGCAGCTGGCTTCAAACTCATGGAGAACGTGACGAAATCTGTCAGGGTTGTGATAAATCGGGTATAAAAAATCGGCATTAGGATCAAGTGCCCCTGATCGGATGAGGTTCTGGGTCATCGGGGCCCTGGGGTAAAGTCTTACATGGTTGAAAATAACAGCCCCAAGGTTTCCGGCCGGCCCGTGAATTTTTAATAGCTGGTCCAGCATCTCACGGGATTCCTTGATGCTGTCTTCGCTTTCTCCCGGAAGATTGACCAGAAAATGGCACATGGTTAGAATTCCCATTTTTGCGGTCAATCTTGCCGCATCGAGGATATCCTTACACTTAAGTTTTTTGTTCAGCAATGTTAACCCCTGGTCTGTTAATGCATCACCGGAAAAATATATGGCTGTAAGCCCGGCTTTCATTGCAAGTGAAAGGTTTTTATGGGTGAGGCTGTCTTCCCTGAAAAAGCCGGTCCAGGCAACATCCAGTTTCCGGTTTATAATCTCCTGGCACAGGTCTTTAAAATGGTCATTCGGGCGGTTGACCACTGAATCTGTAAAATGGAACAATTGGATACCAAACTTTATTTTAAGCATCTGAATTTCATCCACTATTTTTTTTGGGCTGCGAAGACGTATGCTGGTTCCCCCCAAAAACGGGTACAGGCAATAACTGCACCACAGATCACACCCTCTTTTTCCTTCAATCCCCATGGCAGCCACATAGGTATTGGCTTTTGCATAATCATTGGGACAAAATGAGGCCACATCCAATACCGGGATATTATCCATTAATATTTTAGGACCCAGGGGGTTAGAAATAATTTTGCCCTTATCCCGCCATATAATACCGGGAATTTTGTCCCGTTGGATAATCGGGGATAAAAGTTGTTCAAACACAAGTTCCCCTTCCCCCATCAAGCCGATATCAATCTGGGTAATTTCTTTCATCAGCCGCCTTGCAAAAAGAGAAAAAGCAGGGCCGCCTGCCATTATCCGGGCTTTTGGAGCCAGGGTTCTTACCAATAGACCCGCCGTTTTAAGGGAAGCAAGATAAGAGACCTGTTGACCGGCAAGGGGATCAAGGTTTCGAAAGGATAAGCACACCAGATCCGGCCCCTGGTCCTCAAGAACCTGTTTTAACCGGGCCCATGGATCAAGGCAGATATTCATATCCAATGTCTGTTTTTCAATCCCGGGCGGAACCAGAGAGGACAGCCTTGATAATCCTAAGGGATATACTTTTTCTCCGGCTCCCAGATGGGAGGTGGGAACCTGTACAAGTAAGAGTTTCATATTCATCACTCCATAAGAAGCAACCCGATATAGGTTACAAACTGCCCTTTTTCTTTTACAGGTTTTAAGGATATCCCGGCATTGGATGCAGTGGTATAGACGTCGATTCCCGACGCTTCCATGGAAGGCCGGGCAAGATGGGGATACCTGCATTGACCGTCTTCAGGACATTGAGGGCAGACAAGGCAGGGGCCTGCACCAAATACAAAGGCCTTATGATATCCGTCAAGGAATGCTTTTTTTTCAAGGGAAAGCAGGGCATTATGAAAATTTTTACCTGGCGGAGTCCCTCTTATTAAAAAGGCAGATATATAAGCATCCAACAGTTGACGTGTCTTTTCATGATCCATGCCATAAGGAGGGCACTGAAGCCCCTGCCCGAAGCGTTCACATCCGAAGCGACACTTTTCCCTTGACCAGACAGCCGTGGCAACATCCTTTGGCAAAATCGGAATCATATCATCAAATCCCAGCTCAACTGCAAAATCGAGCAATGGATTTCGGAACAAAGCAATGGTGCCGTTCTGTCGGGCCATAATAACCGCAGTATCTGTTGAAAGATCCTTTGCGGCAATAGTTTTAAGGCCAGCCTCTTTGCACCATTGAATGATTATTTTTGAATCGTGACATGCACCGTTAAAAGTATTGAGCATCATGTTAAGATCATATAGTGCCCCTTTCTGGGGAGTTGATCCTTTGCGATCGGGAAAATAGTCATGGACCAGAATAAGCCCGTCTTTGTTCAAAATAGAAATCGATTTTAAAAATAATTCTTTTGCTTCATCTGGTCCATAGGCATGGAGGAAATTGCTCAGGCAGATGAGATTAAATTTATCTTTAAAATCATGGGTCCGAAAATCCCCTCCAATAAGCGTAATGCCTGCCCAGTCATTTTCATCCGGGTATAATTTTTTTGCAGCCTCAATGACTTCGGGGATATCAAACAGCACGGCATAAGATTGCTTTGTTGATATTTGAATGGCACGAATCAGGCTACCGGCCCCGCCACCGATATCCAGAATGGGGCCGGTAATGTTTTCTGATTTTAAAAACCCGGCAATTTCCCGGGCCTTTTGTTTAACCAAGGTATCCATGGATGACACATAACGAAGATTCCTGTCTGCATAGGAAAGATCAGGGTCCTGTTTTTTCTCCTGGCCTGAAACCTTTTGGGTTAGTTTTTCCCACTGGGGACGTATGCATTGCCTGTACAGGAAAAAATCCCCCATATATTCTTTTTTCCCCCGTACCAGGTAAAGGGATGCTATCTGGGCATTATAAAAGTTCCCATTCCGGCTCGTAACAAGTCCCATAGGTTCCATGGCTTTTAGAACCCGAGTCAGTTCCTCACCATTGCATGTGGCAGCCATTGCAAGGTCTTTAATAGAACATAAACCCTTATCCAGAAAACTGAATAATTCAAGCTCAAGGGCAGTGAATAACACCTGGGAATACCAATAGGCCGTGGACAGGTCTTCAAGAAATTGAAAACCTGTATGGGCCGGATCATTATTTTTAAAACCAAAAGGCATTATTTCTCTTGTCATGTTCTAATAATGTCATAATAGTTACCTCTTGTCTGTAATATCATTTCCAAAGATTTCCATTCCTTTTTTCATGGCACAGAAATCACCACACATGGTGCAAGTCTCTTTTTGGGCAGGCGCCCTGCTTTCGCGGGTTTTCCTGGCAATTTCAGGGAATAGGAGGTAATTTTCAAGATCATTCCATCTCATATCCCTTCTTGCCATGGCAGCTTGTTTTTCATTCTCCCGCCGGGCCGGGTATTTGGAAATATCCCCGATGCGGGCTGCAAGTCTGGTTGCCCTTACTCCTTCTCTCACATCATTGATATCCGGAAGCGCCAGATGTTCGGCAGGGGTGATATAGCATATAAGATCCGCCCCAAACCTGGCAGAGCTTGCCGCACCAATGGCGGCAGAGATATGATCGTATCCTGCCCCGGTATCACAGGGAATGGGTCCCAGGACATAATAGGGTGCATTGCCGGACATGCGTTTTTCCAACATGATATTTCCTTCAATCTCATCCAGGGGGACATGACCCGGGCCTTCCACCATCATCTGGCATCCAAGTCCCCGGCCGACTTCTGCCAGCTCGCAGTTGATAATCATTTCCGCCATCTGGGCACGGTCATGGCTGTCATGGATGGCACCGGCCCTGATCCCGTTACCAAGGGAGAGAACGGCATCATATTTTTTCATCAATGCGCATACTCGGTCAAACTGCTCATATAATGGATTTTCTTTTTTGTTGATGTCCATCCAGGCCACCATGTATGTCCCACCCTTGGAGGCCAGTCCTCCGTAACGGAATCCCTGTTTTCTCAACCGCTCAATCGTATACTGGTTGATTCCGCAGTGGATGGCCATAAAACTTAACCCGTCATCCAGCTGCCGTTCTATCAGGTCAAACAGGTATTCAGGGTCCAGTTTTGCAGGATTTTTGTATTTGCGGATGGTCTCTTTAAACGCCTGGTACAACGGCACATTGCCCACGGCAAGATCTGTATTGGCAAGAACGGTTCTTCTGATTTCATCAAGATCTCCATCGGCCGACAACTCCATCAGGGTGTCAGCCCCCTCTTCCTGGGCAGCCTTTGCCTTCTGCACCTCAAGGTCGATGTCACAGATATCCGAAGACGTTCCAATGGAAGCATTGACCTTGGTTCGAAGGCCGGTTCCGATTCCGGTAACTTTTTGATGTTTCCGACTGGGATTACAGGGGATAACAATTTCACCCTTTGCCACATGCTCCATGATAAAGGCTTCAGACAGCCCTTCGGTTTGGGCCACGATTTTCATTTCTTTTGTAATGGTGCCCTGGCGGGCGTACTCAAGTTGTGTTGTCATAGTCTCCTCGCTATAGAATCTCTTCCAAAACACAAAAAGGGCTTTGCAAGAGATGAATTCTTACAAAACCCTTTGCCATCGGGCTTTACAAAGATAATTACCTGGCTCGTCTTCTGACTTCCGGCATTAAATCTGTTTTTTTTACCTTCCCGTTTTCGCAGTGGTCACTGCAAAAAAACAGATATTTCCGGTTACAGCGGCGGGACCGTCACGGAGTTTCACCGTGTTCCGTTTGCCATGATAATACTTAAAATTACAATAGTAACATATTAAAAGTTAAAGGCAGAGTCAATAGTTAATAACACACCCTTTTTGAAGCGCCTAATATATTTTCGGAACTAGCAATCAAGAAAAAACTTCACCGTATAGCCGACGATAGACAAGATGGTTTGAAGAAAACGAGCAATATTTCTAATATGGCGACAACTTCCAAAAGAAATACTCAGGGGCCAGGAACTGGACAGCAGCGGTCGTCATATTAACGTGTACGACTCGCCTTTTTATTATTTCTCAGGATACAAATGGACCGAATATTTGGGCTTGAGTAGCTCTTGACAAAGGGCCAATTGTCGATCTTTTCTGAAATCCGGCGGTGTTACTTCGTGTCCTTTCGGCCAGCCTGCGTAAATCTTTTTTTCTGACGGGTAGCCGTCGCCGTGTGTGTCCGGCCACCCTGAAAAAATGTTATGATCCTTATAATAGTGTTGAGGATGTCTAATGGTTATTGTGTGATCCACTCTGATTATTGAGTTGGGCTGCGGTAATCAGAGTGGATCAGATGGAGGGAGAAGCTGTCTATTTACCTATGGCCATAGCACTTTCATAATTCCAGGGCATCCATTGGGAAGGATCTTTGAATAGCGCAGAAGAATTTTTCTGAAGGGCAACCAGATATTTAAAAGGATTGATCTTCATCAAGTTGCACGTATGGATAAGGCTCATAAATATATCTCCGATATTTGCACCATGCTGGGTTTTATAAAACATAG
Organism: Desulfobacula sp.; assembly: GCA_027858355.1. The sequence goes on along the minus strand of JAQICW010000109.1, from coordinate 5,838 downwards.
CATTTTTTCTGTGAAGAATTGCTCGTTTCAAAGCCTGTTCACATATATTATTATCAAGTGGTGCTCCAGGTACGTGTAAAAAACGAGTAAGTTTTTGCCAGTGTTTGATCATATACAGACCTCGTGAAAAATAGCATTTTGAAGAGTGTTTTTTTGGACACTCTCTTATTTTAAATCGGTGAACAGCCAACTTCAATCTGAAGTATTTTTCCGATTGGAATAAAGACGTTCAATGCATTCAGCTTTTTACAAAGCTGTTCTTGTGCTTTTCGACGGCTCGGTTGCTGAAGAGGCTCCAATCGGACGACCACTCTGTCTGCTTCCGATTTGATCCATCCATGACACTGAGTGATGGCATAAAACAAGTCCACATATTCAGCATCATTCGGGTAATGACTAAATAACCAGTCAGTCATATCCTTGCGGGCATTCCATACTGAAGCTGTAACAAAATCAAAAAGGTTCTTTCCTTCGTTATCAATTTTTTTAAAGGTTTTATAGTCTTCAAGAGTAGAAACATCCACCTTTTCAGGCAACTGTTTTTTCTTATCAAGAAGTCTTGTGTATTCGGCCTCCAACCTGCTGATATCTGATTCTAAACGAGCCTTTAGGCTCTTTTCACGCCTTGATCCATCTTTGTTGAAAACTTCCTTTGCCTTTGAATTCTTTTTATGTTTTTTATCAAGCGTTTTACGTATCGCCTTAATCTCTTTTTCAATGGATTTTATAGCAGGGTTTGCTATAAACTGTTTCTCACTGTCCACTGTTTTAAAACCGGGGTGATAATGAAACGGATGCCTGTCATAAAGATGTTTAAAAGTATTTTCCGAAGCACCCCAGCGGCTCAATATGGCCTGTGCGCATTGAACAATGCTCATGAATCTGCCGGCATCCCATGCAAGACCGCATGTGCGACGGCTGCTGGTCTGGTTCCAAAGATAAATTTTCCTGAGAACAAAGGTTTGAGTTTTACCATCTTTCTCCAGTGTGAATATCTTCTCTCCCTCGAAAATGCTGTACTTTTTGTTGCTCATATCAAATGATTCCGTAAACGAATCATCACTTAACTCCATGAGTTTTTTTGAATCAACGTGTTTTTCCCAAGTGACAAAGGGAACCTTATTTTCTATAAGAGTCTTGAAAAATGGAGCACCATACCCCTCTCGGTCAAATACCATGAAGGGAATCTCTATCAGTTCCTGCGCCCATTTTTTTTTCAGCTCAACAATATGCGTTTTAAGGTCGCCTTTTCCTTCTTGAATCTGAAAATCAACAATGCGACCATTTGTATCGCATGTGACCATGTTTGTTTGTCCCGGCATCATCATTTTGCGCTGTGTATTATAACCGGAATGAACCTTCTTATTGCCGGTGTATGGAAGCAGGTGTCCATCTGTAAACCATATCCAGGCACCGACCACGCCGCATTGAAGTTGTTGTTTGAAAAAGGAACTGCAAAGAAACTTGGAACGTCGCAAATCGCAAACGGTATAAAACCATTCCCAGACACCCTTTTTGTGAGGTAATTTATTGAGGCCCAGAATGAGTCCAGCTTCTTTCTGGTTAATATTTTTTAGTTGTTCTATGGATTTGATATTGCGGGCTGTCATCAACAAAAAAATTAAAAATATTTTGTAGGCAGACCCGAAATAACCCATTATCAGCTTCAGCCATTGATAAGTATTGATTAAAACGATTAGATAAGGAAATACCCCCGCAAAGCGAGTGAATTTCCAATCATGAAGGGTGTTAAAGGGTTGTTCATCTTTTGGGACTGCTTTTCCACCGGTTTCAAAATCAAACTCCAGCTGTTGTTCTTGGTTTTCAATCCGTTTAGCCTTCCTTTCTTCAGCAAGAATGACAGCCTTATTGCCCTGTATACGTTTGTGTTGCGTAAATTTACGTTGTTCTGCAAGGTTATTACCCATATTGGGATTGTATCCCCCTAACAGACCTTCCATACCAAATCTTTTTTTGCTCTCTATGTAATTGTGTATCGTTTGCCTGCTGATATTGAGAGCATCGGCCAATAGAGATTTGGTCGCACCCAATTCAACTGCTTCAATAACAAATATTTTTTTTGCCGGTTTGTCAGAAAGATCGACTTTTTTAACAATAATATCACAATTTTTAAGAGTGACCAGTTGCTTATTCCTACTGCTAAAAATTAAAGATAACTTTGCACCAATCATTTTGATGTTATTGTTTTTTTTCTGGGATATCTCAGGGAATAAATCTTTTTGCATGACAACGCCTCTATGTAATTTTTTATGAGATTACCATGAAAAAACAGTTTTTGCAATAAGTATTTACATTAATTAAAACAATATGTTAAAAATAAGTATGTTAAGCATTTTAGTGTCCAATTATTCATTATATAGCCGCTGAGAAGTTTGTCCAATAAAGCTTTCAGCTTTTTTCTGTAATCCATGCCTCCCGAGGTCTGCATATATGTGATAGCCTGCCCTAACCCTGAATTTGGTTCTACAAGTTTGTCATCAATCTGCTTGTTGAGCCAGACTTTTAGTTTTTCCATCAAAGGACCACTGTGAAGCTGATGGAGCTCCAGCCTTTCTTCTGGTGACATTGATTCATTTTTTGCCTTGGCATCTGTTTTATAAACTTCAGCCAGGGTTTCGATGACATAACGGCATTCATCTGGAAAATTGGATACCACATCAACAAAGCCACGACGGCCATGTGCTAGACAATTGGCCATGATTCTTTCAAATTGGCCTGTTGAATTTCTGGACAGGGCATCGCACATCTGGATAGGTGGCCCTTTTCCCTTGTCCCTTACTTGATAAAGAGAGTCAATGTTCTCACCCGCATGGTTTCGTCCAGTAAAAAACAAGGCTATCTTTCGATCTTCATCAAGGACTGATATGATTCCCGATGTAAAGATCCCGGTTCGATCTTTTTTATCTCTTGTTTTACGTGTGACCTTTAGGTTATTTTCTTCCATCAACTCCAGGATCTTCATGGGGGTATCATCATTATGAAGAATGTTCCCTTGAGCCGCCTGCCGCTTGAGTTCATTAAATGCAGGATAGATGAGGTCTGCTGCTGATTCTACCTTGTCCCACTGAGTGGATGCCGGAAGAGGTACGCCTAAGCTTTCCTGAAGTTTTTCCATACGGTACCAGGGAAAACCGCAACCATACTTTAATATGGCGATCATAGCCTTGGCTGTTTCATCATAATGTTTACCAGTTATATTGCCAGGTGCAATGGCTGTAAAAACTTCACCGCAAAGAATGCAGCGCAGTTTTTCAAGATCCGATATTGTAGCCTGTCGAGGTGCCTGGGCACTTATCCTTATAACAACACCTGGAACTTTTAAGTTGTAAACTTTACCTTTGGGACATAAAGGGCAAGGATCACCGTGCTTTAGTTCCTGATGGGGAATAAATTCTCTGTCAGCTCCGGTATATTGATTTGCTCCCTTCTTTCCATGGCCCTTTGGTTTTTCATCGGGCTTGTTGTTTGAGTCCTTATCAGCATCACCTCCAGAAGTTGATGGATTTTCATGTGGGCTATCTTTGTCATCAGGCTTATCAGAAGCTTTAGGATCATCCTTTTCCAGTACATTGTCTTTCTTTTCTGTTGTTGATCCAAAAATTATCTTCAATAGTCGTTTGATGGAAACCTTTTTGTTTTCCAGGGCCTGATTCAAAATAACAATGGTCTCAGCCATGGATTTAATGATCTCATAATCCCCATCCCCCCCTGTGTCAGGATAGATATCGCCTCAATTAAAAATTAAATCTGGGGCATTGAGGAGATAAACGTGGGATATCCTATCCAATTAAAAGAAGCCGTGTTAAAAAGGGTGTTACAGGAAAACAAACCCCATTATGAAGTTGCAATAGAATTAGGGGTTGGCCGGTCTACAATCGGCAAATGGTTAAAAGAACATAAACGAAACGGAAACATAAAATTGAAATCAAAAGAAAAACGCCCCAAGGACTGGACAGCTGAAGAACGCATTTCAGGAATAATAAAAACCGGTTGCATGAATGCAGAAGACCGCACAGCCTGGTGCCGCAAAAACGGTATTTTTATTCATAACCTGGACCAATGGAAAAAAGATGCCATATCAGCAATGATCCCAAAGCCAAATAAAGAACAGATTGAAGAACACAGAAATCTCAAAAAAGAAATCTCTACTCTCAAAAAAGACCTATCCCGCAAAGATAGAGCATTGGCAGAAACAGCAGCCTTGTTGATTCTAAAAAAAAAAGCCCAGGAGATCTGGGGGGAGCCAGAGGAAGATTGATCAGTCAAGAAGACAAACAAATTGTGTTGAAATTGATTTTAGAGGCCTGTAAATCTGGGGCTCGAAAAAGCAAGGCAGCCCAATTATTGGGTCTGACAATTCGAACCCTCCAGCGGTGGGGCCAAAACGGTCTGTCGGATAGCCGAAAAGGGTCCCGAGCCGCCCCTGGTAACAAATTGTCTGATCATGAGAAGACCAGTATAACCAATGTATTAGAATCGCCTGAATTTGCTGAGTCCAATCCGAATCAGATTGTACCAAAACTTGCTGATCAAGGAATTTATCTGGGTTCTGAATCAACCATGTACAGAATTCTTCGTGAATTAAAAATGAATATACACCGCCAATCAAGCCTTCCCGCCAAGAGGCACAGCCCGGACCCTTTGATTGCAAATGGCCCGAATCAGTTGTGGAGTTGGGATATCACGTATTTGCCGTCAACTGTGAGGGGCAGGTTCTTTTACCTGTATATGGTAATGGATTTATACAGCCGGAAAGCCGTTGCGTGTCAAGTTTATGAATATGAGTCCGGTGATCTGGCAGCAGAGCTGATAACAGATGCCTGTCTTCGGGAAAAAATTCCAGAAGACCAAGTGACCTTGCATTCTGATAATGGATCGCCCATGAAATCTGCCACCATGCTTGCAAAACTTCAGGATTTGGGAGTCATCCCCTCGTTCAGCAGACCCAGTATCAGCAATGATAATCCATACTCAGAATCATTGTTCAGGACATTGAAGTATCGGCCGGAATATCCGGACAAACCGTTTAAAACCATATATGAAGCCAGGGACTGGGCCAATCGTTTTATTCACTGGTATAATAAGGAGCATCTGCATAGCAGTATCCATTTCGTCACCCCGGAGGATAGGCATAACGGCAGGGATATAAAAATTCTTGCCAACCGACGGTCAGTATATTCCGAAGCCAGGTCGAGAAACCCTGAAAGATGGTCTGGAAAAATAAGAAACTGGAATCCTGCTACAGAGGTCGTTTTAAAGAAATTCAAAAGGGTTAAACAAACTTCCGGGAAGATGAAGGCGGCGGCATAAAATGTTGAAAATGGCACCGCATTAGCAAAATCTTCTCATGGGTGAGAATGGGCTGAAATTACTCGTCGGAACCCATGAGAAGATTTTGCGGGAAAGTTGGCAAATATTTTTGGGAAAAGGCGACATCTTGCTTGACATCCACCGATCCTGAAGACGTTCGAACTCAACCCTTTTTAAAAGGGCATCTATTTCATCCTGGTTCAATTTGATTTGTTTTGGTTTTTTCATGCTGCAGTCATATTTGTGCGTTTATTTTTTGTTAAGGGATATCCCCAGTCCGCCTTAATGGAACGTGTTTGCTTTTGGGATTTTTCATCCTTGCCACGACCGGTGGTATCACCAAGGTACTTCCAATTTGCAGCTTTGTAACAGGTTCCCAAAAAATGTTCGGTGTCAACAAAGGTTTACAAATGAAATAGAGCAAAACAAAAGTGGTCTATCCAATCTTGCTGGATTCTATGCTGACATAATGATAAAATTTTTGATGCCAGGTTTTTATGATGGTGT
>JAQICW010000088.1 GCA_027858355.1 Desulfobacula sp. | reverse complement strand
CATTTTATCAACCAGTTTAAAGCCATCAGAAAAACTTTAAAGGATGAAAAACTATATTTTGAAAAAAGGCGGGCCTTTGGAGACTTCATTGCCCAGTCAAGTGCAACCACAGCAATTTTCGGAGCCTTCATCTATATTGCATTCAAGACTGCCCAGGGGACCATCACCCTGGGAGACATGGTCATGTATTTTCAGGGGTTTCAAAAGGGGCTGGGTTTTCTGAAAACCTTTTTGGAGAGCGGAGCTCAGATGTATGAGGATAATTTATTTTTATCCCATCTTTATGAATTTTTAAAGTTGAAACCCAAGATCATTGAACCAAAAACCCCTTGTAATGTTCCTGATAAAATCAAAATAGGTATTGAATTTAAAAATGTGAACTTTTTTTACCAAAATAAAGGCAATAATGTTCTAAGTTGTGTAAACTTTTTCATAAAATCAGGGGAAGTGGTTGCACTGGTGGGTGAGAACGGATCGGGAAAATCAACCATTGTAAAATTATTAACCCGACTCTATGATCCTCAAGGGGGTGATATCTTTCTGGATGGGGAAAATATCAAAAATTTTAAAACAGATGAATTTAGAAAAAAAATAAGTGTGGTCTTCCAGGATCACATAAAATACCAGTTATCTGCCAGGGAGAATATTTATCTGGGCGATATTGAGCAAAAGGATAATTTGTCCAGGATCAAAGAGGCTGCCAGGCAGACTGCTGTGGATAAAAAAATATCAAGTTTTTCCTCGGGTTATGACACCATCCTTGGCCGATGGTTCAAAAACGGCGAGGAGCTCAGTATCGGACAATGGCAGATGATGGCAATTTCAAGGGCTTTTTTCAGGGATGCTGAGCTTGTTATCCTTGATGAGCCCTCAAGCGCTCTGGACCCTGAAACGGAAATGAAGATATTTTCAAAACTCAAAAAACTCATTAAAGGCCGATCTGCTTTGATTATCAGCCATAGATACTCAACCGTGAAAATGGCTGATAAAATCCTTGTCCTGGATAAGGGAAGCATCATTGAACAGGGCTCCCATTCAGAGCTTATGAAACAGAATGGAAAATATGCCAGGCTCTTCAGCACCCAGGCAAAAGCTTATCTTTGATGTTGACATTTTTTGTCATGGAGTTGCCATTTTTTAAAAGCTCATTCGCAGTATGGCTGTACTGGCAAAATCAGACTTTTAGGTTTAGAGTTGTAATTAATTTAGGATTTGTGTATTTTTTATATGAAAATAAATCGTCACGAATAATAATCAGATTTTGCTTGAGGTATCTAATTTGAAAAAAAGAAATTGCAAACGTTTTAATATCCCAGGAACTACACTCCACTATAAGGAAAAACCATTTTTTTTCCTGGCAGGCAAATATTCAGAAGATTATTATCCTGTTCTCAATCTCAGCAAGGGTGGGGCAAAATTTTTATGCAATCACAGGCTTGCGCCTGGCACAGGTATTACAATAAAATTGGATATTCCCGGAAGCGACCAGGCTCCGGAGATTCTGGCCAATATAAAATGGATATCAAAAAATCCTGAGCAAAGCTATCGGTATCAGACAGGAATCAGCTTTAATTCTTATGGTGAAAGAAAAAATGAAAACTCCATGGGGATACTTTCTTTTTTAGAAGGACTTGAGGCAGGAATAGATGAATAATATAATATTAATTTACCGAAAAATAGGAAATAAATGTTATATTATGGTGTAAAAAGTTTCCACTTTTATTTTTTATTAATTAAAAGCCTTTGGTTTTCAGGGTTTTCAACATGGCATGCCTATTGCAACAATCCTAAATAATTGCTTTTTTAGGAAAACAGATGGACCTTAGGAGAATAAATATGAAAAATCTAATTGCTGTAATAATTATTTCCATTGGGCTGGTGGTTTTTGTCTCACCTGGTTTCGCCCAGGACAGTACAGAACAAAAATGGGATGTTAAATTTGTCCATGACCTGGAAAAAATACGGTCTCAAAAGAAAACAGGCGGTCTTGGATATACCCTCAGTGAAGAAGAAGCTCTGGATGAAGCTATTAAAAAGGCCATGGATCAAAAAGCGCCACCCTGCGAAGCCATGAAGCTGGCTGTTGATCTTAATTTTAATCCCTATAATGTTATTACCGGAATTTTCAAATCTGAAGCAGATATTGACCTGAATCAGCTTTGCATGTGCGCTACGGAAAGCGGTATATCCAAAAGCCTTATCGCCCGGGCAGCCGATGCGGCTGCGGATGAAAATATGCTGACCCGGGATGAAATTGTCCAGGCCCAATGTCTCAGGGAAGGTCTTGGTTTTACACCTGAAGAAGTTGCGATAGACACGACACCCATGGACACACAGGTGAAAAAGGACCCCTACTCATCTTTTACCCCGGGAGCAGCAGGATAAGAACACAGTATATTCGCAAAAAAAAATTACTTGAGTAAAAAAGCCCTGTATGCTGTCAATACAGGGCTTTTTTTGTTGACAAAGACTGGGAATTGAGCGTAAGTTAGCTAATCCCATGATTTATACTAGTACTTTTGTATATAATTAAATAAAGCAGCATTCATGATTTATAAGGGAAAGTACAAAATGAAATATAAAATTTATTTTACATATTTTATGTTTATCGGTTGTTCTATTTTATTTGCCCTTTGTTATGCATATGCGGCAGAAACTCCTCCCATCGGCCAGTCAAAGGAAGCTTCTTCCATACCCATGGGCCAGTCAAAGGGAAAACCGGTTTCTGAGGAAACAGGCATAGGTGCTGATATATTTGGAAAAAAAGGGGGGATTTTCCATCCGTTCCTTATTGTTGAAGAAAAATGGACTGATAATCTTTTTATTACAGAATCCAATAAAAGGGATGATTTTATCACAACCATCGCACCTGGTATCTGGCTTGCAATTCCAGGTAATCGGGAAAAACTTTTGTCCATAGATACCACTACCACCTCGGCGGGAGGCCTCCAATTGAGCAGGGTAAAGCCCGAGGCAACCAGACGCTACCAGGCATATGCCTTATATTCTCCGGAAATTGTTCTTTACGCCAACCATTCCAACCATGATCATTTCAACCATAACGCGGAAGCATTATTTCAATATAATATGAATATGGGACTTTCCTTTGATCTTATTGATGTGTTCAATGACAGAGAGGACATAAGTGGAGATGGCTTCACAGACGTCCTTTACCGCTACCAGGATAATCTGCTGGATTTTATCTCCACCTATGAGCCTTCGGAAAAGCTTAAAGTAAGATTTGATTATTCAAATTTTAATCTGGATTATGATGAAAACATCAATGATTACAGGAACAGAATGGACAATTCCTTTGCCTTGTATGCATTTTATAAATTCTGGCCCAAAACATCATTATTTGCCCAGTACTCCTATGCAGACATTGAATTTGATACGGAAAGTATAAATGACAGCATTGAAAACAGATATTATGCCGGTATTAACTGGGAAATCACAGCCAAAACCCGGGGGAGTTTTAAAC
>JAQICW010000066.1 GCA_027858355.1 Desulfobacula sp. | reverse complement strand
CATGTCTGACAATGGCATTCCCAACAAATGGGTGCACCTGATGAAGGAAACCATGAAAAGTACGGCTGCCGGATTCTCTGCTCGCCGGATGGTCAAGCAGTACATTGAAAAATTTTATTCCAAATGTATGGAGGACGTTTTAAAGAAGTAATATTAAAATCAAGTTGAAATATGTATAAAAAACCAGTTGAACGGATATGCTTTCTTTCAATAATTTCAGAAATCCACAAGGGTGCTATCCTCTATAATTTGTAATAACTCATATGCAAAAATAAAAATTAGGAACTGCTAAATCTATGAGTGATAGTATAACGTATATACTCACCCTTTATTTATCTGCCATTACCACAGGCATATTGATATTGGCTGCCCTGGCTCATATGGTTTATCAAAGAAGAGAACCTCCCAGTATGATAGCCTGGATACTGGCCATCAGTTTGCTTCCCTATATTGCTGTTCCTTTTTATTTTGTTTTACGGAGCCGGAAACTTATGCGCAAGCCCAAATCCCATATTGAATTAGCATGTGAGGGAGAGGTTCCAATTGGAAAAGCCAGCCATATAGATATGATTTTACGAGAGAATGGTGTTGCTGGCGCAACAAATGGGAACACCTTCGAGCTTTATACGGATGGTGTTGACGTCTATACTTTATTATTAGAGGAAATTCAGAAGGCTGAAAAACAGATTTTTATCTCTACCTATGTATTCAGCTCAGATGAGGTGGGCAAATCAATTATAGCCAAACTATGTCAAAAAGCCTCCCAGGGGGTGGATGTCAAACTACTCATAGACAGTATCGGTTCCTTACCCCTGTATCTGTTTCAGGGGCCATTAAGAAAACTTACTAAATCAGGTGGACACGTTGCATTCTATATGCCGCTGTTAGGAAGACCTTTTCAAAACTATGTCAATCTGAGAAATCATCGAAAAATTTTCCTATTTGACAATAAAACCGTGCTTGCAGGGGGAATGAATCTTTCAAGCAAGTATATGGGACCTGCCCCATATGACGACCGATGGCAGGATATTCTATTTTCCATACAGGGTCCTGCAGTCTTCCATTATGGAGAAATTTTCACAGAGGACTGGAATTTTACAGCACAGACAAAACTATCTTTATATAAACAACTCCCCTCTCCTGTGGGGGATACCCGTATTCAGGTGGTCCCGTCCGGTCCGGATATAAAAACAGATGCGTTGTATGAAGCCCTTTTGTCTGCTATTTTTTCAGCAAAACATCGAATTTGGATTGTTACTCCCTATTTCGTACCAGACAAAAGCTTAATGCAGGCACTGGTTATTGCTCACCACCGCGGGGTAGATATTAAATTGATCACACCGGCAAAATCAAATCATCTGTTTGCAGACCTGGGTCGATCAAGTTATATGAGGGATTTATATAATATTGGCATTGAAGTCTGTCTGCTGCCCACAGGGATGATTCATGCTAAAGCAATTTTGTTTGATGAAGAAGGGGTAATGATGGGATCGGCCAATATAGATCAGCGAAGTCTGTTTTTAAATTATGAAGTCGTCAGCTTTATTTACTCTAAAAAAAGTATTGCAGCCAGTGAAAAATGGATGAGGATGCTCCTTGAAAAATGCGACGGTCATATGAAACCAGCCGGAAAGTTGCGAAAAATCGGTGAAAACCTGATGAATATTTTTGCCCCTCTATTATAAACGCTATGTTGACACCAAATACACCACTTATCAAATCCCCTGTCATATTTGAAAACACCGTTATTCCGGATGAGTTCAGTCTATTGTGTTGGAATATTCACAAAGAAAATTTCAAAAAAAAATTCCCCTTGTTGATTCAAGATTGGAAAGCATTATATTCGCTTGATCTATTAATCTTGCAGGAAGCCCGATTTTCAGAAATGATTTATTCAATTGCCGGTTTTCCTTTTGTTGGTGCAGCCAATCTTTCTTTTCCCAGATATTCTTCAGGTGTGGTCACCGCTGCAAGTGCCGACCCATTTTCTGTCCACCATATAATGACCATCGCAAAAGAGGTTTTTCTGTATACCCGAAAAACCTCATTAATTACTATTTACCGCTTTAAAGACAAGTCACCGCTAATGATCGTCAATGTTCATGCGATTAATTTCAGATCTCTTTCCTGGTATCAATTGGAATTTTCCAGACTCTACGATCTGATCAAACTGCACAAGGGGCCAACGATTCTGGCTGGAGATTTTAATTGTTGGGGAAAATCCAGAAAAGAAATCCTGAACAGGTTTGCCCGATCACTTCATCTTGAACATGCCCGACCCAGGTTTCCCAGATATATTAAAAAATGGTTTGGACACCGGCTTGATAGAATATATTTTAGAGATCTTGTTATTGTTGATGTTCATGCCCTTAACTGTGAATTATTTTCAGACCACAATCCAATTATTGCCAGATTTGCACGGCCGAAAACATGAAGATTAGAGATCATTGATCACCTTTAATATTCCCAAGCGATGAAAACCACTCGAAAGGGTTATGGAGATGCCTTTGAATAAATAATTTTCCTTTTGTCAGGCAGTATAAACTGATTCAGGATTCCTCCCCCGGCAGACGGTACTGCCCTGAACCATCCGTTATAACAAACTTGTCAATTGTAACATTGAAAGGGAATGAGACATCCGTAATTATGTTGATCCGAGCCGAAAAAACCGGCCGGATGGTTTGGGTAATATATCATGGGAATCAAAATCAAATCATTGATTATAATAAATCTAAATCACTTTTTCCATTTTTCCCCATACTGTTGAAGCCTGCAGGGTCTGGTGAGCAGTGAGAGGAGCGGCGGTTTGAATCCGCTCCTCTTTATGCTCTGTCAATTAATAAAATATAGTCTTAAGCCACTTCTTCAAATTCTGCATCCACGATATCCTCATCTCCATTTGCGGATGAGGTCGGGTTTTGATCGTTATTCCCGCCGGGCTGCCGGTACATCTGCTCTGCCATTTTGTGCGCGGCCTGGGTCAAGGTTTCCGTAATCTGCTGAATACGGTGTGTGTCTTCCGTTTTTAATGCCTGTTTCAGGTTGCTGACGGCGTTTTCTATTTCCATCCGGACACCCGGGTCTATCTTTTCGCCCATTTGGGCCATGGTTTTTTCTGTGGTGTGGATCAAGACGTCTGCCATATTCCGGGAATCCACCAGTTCTTTTTTCTTTCGGTCCTCTGCTTTATGCAATTGGGCATCCTTTACCAACCGGTCAATATCTTCCATTGACAGGCCGGATGAAGAGGTGATCTGGATGGACTGCTCCTTGCCGGTGGCTTTGTCTCTGGCAGACACATTCACAATCCCATTGGCATCAAAATCAAAGGAGACTTCGATGTGAGGTGTGCCGCGGGGTGCCGGTTGAATTCCCACCAGATCAAATCGGCCCAGGACTTTGTTCCCAGAGGCAATTTCCCGTTCACCCTGGAGGACTTGAATGGATACCGCAGAC
>JAQICW010000710.1 GCA_027858355.1 Desulfobacula sp. | reverse complement strand
GGAAATGCCATGGGGCCTTTTGAACTTATGGATCTTGTAGGTCTTGACGTTGTTTTGAATGCCAGAATGGGGATTTATAATGAAACAAGAGAATCGAATCACTTTCCTCCAGGTATATTAAAAAGAATGGTAAAGGCAGGTTATCTTGGTCGAAAAACAGGAAAAGGGTTTTACGAATACAAATAAAGGAAGACTATTGTGGGATATGTAAAGCTTGAAAAAAAAGACAGGGTAGCCGTCATCACCATAAACCGTCCGGAAAAAAGAAATGCCCTTAACTCAGAGGTCCGCCAGGAGTTGTATAATGTTTTAAAACAAATAGAGGCAGATAAAAATATCAGATCTGTAATAATTACAGGAGCCGGAGAGGCATTTATTGCCGGGGCTGATATTGAGGCTATGAAAAACTATACAGTTAAAGATGCCACAGAATCTTCCAGACAGGGAAGCCGGGTCTTTTCATATATAGAAAAAATGAGAGTGCCTGTTGTTGCCGCTATCAATGGATGGGCCCTTGGGGGAGGCCTGGAGCTTGCATTGGCCTGCGATATTCGTATCTGCAGTGAGAAGGCACAATTTGGACAACCTGAAGTCAAAATTGGAATACTCCCGGGGTATGGTGCCACCATAAGATTGCCTCGCATTATAGGCATAGCAAGGGCTAAAGAGATGATTTATTTTGGAAAAATAATCACAGCCAGAGAAGCAGAAAATAACGGTCTTGTTACTTTTGTTACTTCTCCTGCCAACCTCATGGACAAGGCCATGGAATTAGCCCAGCAAATAGCACAGGGACCGGCTTCTCTATCATTGATAAAGCAGTCAATAAACTCAGCCTTTGACCTTGATTTAAAGGGGGCTTTTGAATTATCTTCAAAATTGTATGGAGATGCCTATAAAACAAATGATGCCAAGGAAGGAATTATGGCTTACCTTGAAAAAAGAAGGCCGGTATTTAAAGGCAAATAGTTGAATATAAAAAAGCGTTTTCTATCTTTGCATATTATAAAATTAAAATCTTCCCGCCGCTGGTTGATATTGATCGTTGCAGGAATCTTGTTCATTCTATCGCAGTTTTACCGTTCATCGGTGGCTGTGATTGCACCGAACCTCATACAGGACTTGGGCCTTGATGCCTGGGAACTTAGTACTGTGTCGGCATCGTTTTTTTATGCTTTTGCCCTGATGCAGATTCCCGTTGGAGTTTTTCTTGACAGTATCGGTCCCAGAATAACGATGACCCTGCTCACTTTGGTTGCCGCGGCAGGAGCCTTGCTCTTTTCCATGGGTGAATCCTACTACTCTCTATCCATTGGCAGGGCGCTTTTAGGGATTGGCATGGCATGTAATTTTATGGGAACGCTGAAGCTTATCTCTATCTGGTTCAAGCCGAAACTATTTGCCACAATCTCGGCCGTGATTGTGTCAGCAAGCACTGCCGGGAATATAGCGGCGGCCACACCCCTTGTAATTATGGTTCAATCTCTGGGATGGAGAAACAGCTTCATGACAATGGCCGGGCTTACTTTTTTCATGTCCATACTTTGTTTTTCCCTGGTAAGAGATCGACCTGACACCAGAATAATTCAAGGGCACCAAAATTCTCCCCCCCCAAAGGTAAAAGATACCCTGAAAAGGGCTCGAGTTCTTTTTTCTCGGCGAGATTTCTGGATAATTTCTTTTTCTACCTTTTGCCGCTACGGTATTTATGCTTCTGTTCAGGCTCTATGGGCAGGCCCTTATCTTATGAAGGTTATTGGGCTCTCTGCCATTACTACAGGTAATATTCTTCTGCTTATGAGCCTGGGCATGATTATCGGCAGCCCTTTGAGCGGATATTTATCTGACAATATTTTTAAATCTCGAAAAAAGGTCATTATTTCAGGTATATGCGGTATGGCTCTTATCTTATGGATTATTGTGTTTCTCCCGGGAGGAGCTGGAAAAGCGACATTATCTATCCTATTTTTTTGTTTTGGCCTGTTCAGCAGTTCAGGCCAGGTAATGTATGCGCATATCAAAGAACAAGTGCCTCTTGAAAATGCAGGTATGGCAATGACAGCGATCAATTTTTTTACTATGGCTGGAGTTGCCGTTTTTTTGCAGGGACTCGGTTCCCTGATGAATTCCCTCTATCCTGGAATTTCCCTTGGGGGTCAGGCATTCGGGGGGGCCTTTATCTTCTGTAGCATATGCCTTACAGTTATTGGTGTCATTTATACTTTGACTTCAGAAACTTTGACTTCAGAAAAAAGGCGATAACTTGCTTGATATCCACTGTAGGCAATTTGGACGTAGCTTAACAGATAAACCCTTCCTTGACCCTTGAAATTCCCGGGATAACCGTCTGGGTCCGGTTTATCCCGGATATTCTTCGTATTTGTTGATCTACGAATTCTGCAATGATTTCAGCATCAGATGCCAGAAAATCTCTTTTTAAAACGATTTTCACAAGGATATCAATGGTTCCATGAACAGAGTGAACCTCCTGAACTTCATTTATGGCAAATAATTTATCGAGGATTTTTATTTGTGTTGATGTGTTAATATTTATAAGAATAAAAGCAGTTATGCTTCGTTTCATTTCAGGATAATCCGGCGTGGTTTTTTCCAGCATGGCAGTTCTGAAGGCTTCCATACTCCGTGGAATCAGGCGGTCAATACCAATACCATATTGTCGGTTAGAGGCTCTTTCCCAATGATGATAGGTAATATAGGTGTAAAGGTCGGCAATGGTTCTTTTGGGAAAATACTTTATCAGAGTTCCATTTTTTATGATGATGGTTAAAGGCGTATAAATGGTGTCGTACCAATCCTGGGCAGCCTTTTTAAATTCAGTTTCTTTACCGGATATATTGGTCAGATGATCATTGTGTTTTTTGATCTGTTTTTCAAGGAAATTATATTTTCCAGCCTCCGTTAAATCAATTTTTTCAGGCAATCCGGTTTCTTTGTAAAACTTTATTCTTTCAATATACAAAAGGTTTTCCATGGTATTTTTTGCTGAAAGCAATTCAACCACTTTTGCCTGGATATCAAATCTACCCAGTTCTTTTGCTGCTGCCACACGATGATTGCCATCCAGTACATAATAATCATTTCTGATCTGATATAGCCTTACCGGAGGCAGGTCTTTCCCTTCACGCATGGCTTTTTTAATATCTAAAAATCGTTTTTCTAATACATGTTTTTTGGGCCGGAACTGGGAATCAAAATCATGGTATTTGCCCACACTCCCAATGATATGATCCAGGTCAACGGTTTTAACTCCGTGGTCGATGAATTGAACGTCTTCCTCCTGGATATTCTGTTCATTAAATGAACTGATATGATTTTCAGCTTCGTCTTTTTTTGATGAAAAAAGATTTTTAAAAAAGTTTGTCATGGATAGACCTCTAAAATGGTAAATCCACAGGTGTTAATCACTTTTGTAGAATTTACCGTTGTGATTCTTTCGTCATGGGTTTTAAAGTCTTTGTGCATATGACCATGGATAAAATAATCGGGGTTTTTTTTGTGTATTAAATCGACAAAACTTTCAAACCCCATATGACAGCGGTCTTCAGCATCATGAATGTGTCGTGGCGGTGCATGGGTGACCACCATGTGGACTCCCCCTTTTCGCCAGAGGGAAAACCACATGCCAGAGATGATTTTTTTCATCTCTTTATCCATATATTGATTCATGCCGCCATTATACCATATGGAGCCCTCAAGACCCAGAATATTCAGCGATTTAAAACAGACAATTTTTTCATGAATATTTTCACATCCCACAGGATTGGATGATGTGTAGCGGATATCGTGGTTTCCTTTTACATAAAACAAAGGTCTATCAAGCCTGTCCCTTAAAAACGAAAGATATTCCGGGTCCAGATCACCACAGGAGATGATCAGATCCACAGGTTCAAGGGTTTTGTCCTCAACCATTTGAGTTAATGACTTGTCAATAAAATCCGACACTGCCAGGATTCTTAAATTGTGAGGTGCTGTCTCTTTTGTCTTCATTCCAGCCTAAGATGATCAAGCCTTGTAAAAGGTTAAAGGCATGCGGGTTGCCCCGGCAGAAAGAGATGCCATTCTGACCATCTCTTAACTTTTCCATAATCATATACTCAGTCATTGTTTATTCTTGAATACTTGAATATTTTATAATAATACTATTAAAGTATAGATTAACGCTTATTAAAAAAAACATATAAAAGTCAAGGCAATAAATAGCTGATTTCTAAAAAGATGAAACCTTTTTTAGAATAAGTCTTGCCATTTCAAATGATTGTGCTAAATATTAGTCTTATTTGAAGCAGGATTTTATTTTTTAACCATGACTTTATAAATAGGGTTGCCAAGACGAAAAGCTTGGTCGCCAAAATAAGTCAAACTTAAAACTAG